>NZ_JACJTV010000007.1 GCF_014698845.1 Coleofasciculus sp. FACHB-1120
AAAACAACGAAATCTAGATTCTCGAAAAATTGATTGGCAATTTACTACCGCTGATGCTCGCATTAAGCTCAAGCGTCTTTACCCATCAATTCAAGCTTGACAAGGTACTACCTGTCCATGTCCATTCGATTGCTCAGTTTTAACTTTGCTCCCGCACTATCTGCCTTCTCGGTTGCAATCTCGTTGTTTCGACGTGCCGCTCGTTCGCTCAAGGAGGTTAACACCGAAGGCGACAAAAAGGAGTGGCTGTCTTTTCCGAAAGCGCGTTCGGTACCAATGCCACCTGATGCAGGTAGCAATCGATTCACCCAGCCGAGCAGAGTAGAATTAAGCCCTGGAAAGAGTGCAAATAATTTGGCACTAATTAGAGTCCAAAATGGCACAATCAGCTCTGCATCACCCCGTCGAAAGGCAGCAATGGTCTGACGAGCAACATTTTCAGCACTGGTCGAGAGGAAGGGCAAGGAATCAGCAATGCTGAACCAGGTATACTCCTTGCGGTGCTGACCTTTGAAGATACCGTGGTCTACCACGCCTGTGCGGATGAAACCGGGACAGACTGTTGTGACAGAAATCCGATCTTTTGCCAGTTCTGCCCGCATCCCTTCAGACAGCCCGGTTAAGGCAAATTTGCTGGCGCAATACGCCAACATATGCGGGGAGACCACCTTGCCACCGATGGAAGAGATATTAACGATGCGTCCAGCCTTTCGTTGACGCATTTCCGGCAGAACTGCATACGTGGTGTATAGCGGTGCCCAGAAATGCAGCTTCATCAAGTCGTCGTAGTCCTCCATCGTCAATACGTCCATTGGTGCCACAATGTCGGTGCCTGCATTGTTGATGAGGACATCAATCTGACCGAAGAGATCGCCTACCTGCTGCACCATCTGCTCAACTTGGGATTTATCGGTGACATCGCAAGGCAAAGCCAATACTTGTCCACTCTGCTGCTCTAATTCATGACGCGCTCTTTCTAACTCGCTTGCGTCGCGGCCACAAATTGCCAAACGCGCTCCTTGCTGTATCAACTGGCGTGCCATCACCAAACCCAGTCCACGAGAACCACCCGTCAGCAGCACCGTCTTGCCTGTGAGATCGTATTTATGATTTTCGCGCCACCATCTCACTACCCAAAGCACGGCGATCAAAGCGCCGACGCTCATTGCAATAAAAATAAGAGAATTCTGATTATCCATAGGAGATTTACGCTGATTCCTGCACTACTGAACTATTTGCATCTCGTTGGGATTAAATACCTCAGATGTGCCGTAGTCTCGGTATACTAAACCGCTGCGTTCACCTTGACCCCAAGAGACTTAACGCTGAATTTGTGCATCTCCACGGTAGATAGGAACCAGACAGGGGATGCAGCCTTTCAGCCATTAACATCCTCAATCCTAGAAGGCTAGACTTCTCCTCTCCTCTGACTAACGGGTTGTGATACTGAAGCGACTGCTGAGTCTAATGGGAGAAGTTAGTCTTAAGTTGGAATGTACTTGTGAATACAATTGTTGAGCTTTTGACTGGTTTAACCCACCCAAAAGCCCAGATATACCTAAAGCCCATATATCAAGTTAACCAGGAGGCAGACCAGGAATCTAAACGCTGGTAAAAAGGCTTTCAAGAAGACTAACTGCACTTCGGTGCTTGGTATCCTCGTATCGGTTACTGTGTATCAATTACTGTGTGTTCTCTGCGGTGTCTTTGTCGCCGCGTCCGAGTAGGGTGCGAGCAGCGGCCATAACTTCAGGCGCTGCCAACACTAGGGACGCGAACGTGCAAAGCGTTGCCACTTGGCAGTACTCGCAAAACGCTTTGTTCTCGCTCCACTCTTCACGAGCTAGCTCGACATTCGTCACCGCGTCTATCAGGATCTTTATACCCATTGCAATTGGTAAGATCGGGTTGCGCCTAGCGCGATCCAGACCACCAGCGGAAGCCAGCCAAGCAGTGATGGCGTAAGTAAACACCATTATTGGGCCATCGGGCGAGTTAAATTTGTCGTAAGCGTAGTTAGATGCGTCAACGCGGTCTGCATCGAAAAGCTTTTGTCCCGGAGGATCGGGTAAGTGACTAACGATCCCGGTTTGGTATAGCGTCACCAGCTGTCCCATCGAACCTCCCAGCATAGACAAGCCGATAATCGCTCGCCGACGGCTCATGTGGGGGTTTTGTCCTTTACGCAATTCCTGACTTAGTTGTTGTGGCTCCATGAAGCGCAATCCTCGATAAGGTATTAACGGTCGCATCAGCGATGCACGGAGCTTTCCACCGACGAATAGAATACATACTGCGTATTCTATTCGGCAGCGATCGCGCCCGTTGCTGATAGTCGAATAAATTCCTTACCATTTTCACGAATCGGTTTGATGCGTACCTCTTACGCTGGAGGTACTTCTTAAACGCTGCGTTTGATATGTTGTGGTATTCAAAAGTACAAACTGGCTTAATATCAGATTCCTTTTTTCCTCTCACGATTTTCCGTTGGTTTAAGCGGAGACTCCCCTAAGGTAAGAGGTTAGTTAGCAAGCAAACAACTACTATTTAAAAGATTGGAAAACTTAGAAACTTTTATAAGTATCTTTACCCACAGGGAGGGTTGATTTTATGGTGTCGTCTCAAGCTCAAGCTAAACGCATTTTATTGGTCGATGATCTAGAGGATAATGTATCCCTCCTAGAGGCGATTTTGGCGGAAGAAGGGTATGAGATTGATAGCGCTAGAAATGGTAAGTCAGCGTTAGCCAAGATAGAAGCATCGCCACCGGATTTAGTGTTGATGGATGCCATGATGCCAGGAATGGATGGTTATGAAGTAACTCGGCGGATTCGGGAAAATCCGCAACTCCCTTTTATTCCGATTCTGATGATTACGGCAAGTGAAAGTGCTAGTATCCCTCAAGGATTGGAGTTAGGAGCTAATGACTTCATTCGGAAGCCGATTGATTTTGAGGAGTTAATGGCAAGAGTTAAAGCATCTTTACGATTGAAAACCATCGTTAATCCTTCTCAATAATTTCAAAAATTATACAGTTAAAAGAAAAACCAGATAAAACCATAATTCAAGAAATTGATTCCAGGGTTTTCACTTCTAGGGGCAAGATGACGGTGAAGGTGGAGCCAACGCCAACCTGGGATACCAGCTCGATTTTGCCTTGCATTAGGTTTACCAGTTGGGCGACAATTGCCAAACCTAAGCCAGTGCTATCGGGCATGCGATCGCGAGTTCCAGCTTGAAAGAAGGGGTCAAAAACACGCGCCTGGTCTTCTAGGGCAATCCCAATTCCGGTGTCGCTTACCGCAATAAACCAATGGTTATCAGATAACGTCTGACACGTTAATTGCACACTCCCTGTCTCTGTGTAGCGAATCGCATTGCTTAGAAGATTCGTGACAATTTGCTGTAATCGCAAGGGGTCTGTCAGCACTTTTTCCGGAGCGCGTGCAGCGGAACTATCGGCGCTAGCCGAATCACAATCAATCACCATTTGTAGCTCTTTTGCAGCAGCCAAAGGCTCCAACATTTCAACTACATTGTTGATTAAAGAGCATACATCTATTAGTTCTGGGTGCAGTTCTATCTTCCCTGCGGAATACCGGGCGATTTCCAATGTATCGTTGATCAGGCGAAGTAAGTGTCTGCCATTGCGTAGCACTCGCTCAATATGTTCTAGATTGGGAAAATTGTCTTGAACTTCAACATTCTTTCGTGAAGAGCGTAAAATCAGCTCCGAGTAGCCAATAATCGAATTTAGAGGATTTTTCAGTTCGTGGGCTAGTTGAGAGAGATTATTCTGATTCGCTTTTAGCAAGCGAGTTAGTTCTTGATTGGTTAACTCTACTTGACTTTGTACCTGCTGTAGTTCTTGCAATCGCTCCTCTACATAACTTTTGAAGCATTGGGCAATGGCTTCGTCGAGGGTCGCGTCAATCACATTGTAAGCTCGCATCACTTCGGGAACGGTACCCTCTAGTAAATCTGCCTCTAGAGTGGAAAAAATTGTCTGGCGCAGTAGACGATACTCTCGCGCAATTTCTGTGGGAGAGAAACCTTGTTCAGCCCGCAGAACGCCATGATGTAAACTGTTCTGAACTATGGACTGAATATCGTTTTCCTGCGAGTGGGAAAGCACAGTTGCCATCGCCTCTAGCACATCAGGAATATGATTCCGGATAGCTGAGCCGGGTAAATCGTCAGTGCGGGAAATCTGCCTATCCGAACGGACTGCTTCAACCCAGTTTTTGGCGATCGCGTCTATTTTTTCAACGAGCAATTGGCTAAAATCCATTGTGGCAAGAGGCGTGGGGAAGAGCAGGTCAAAAACCTTCTTGCCATCATTCTACATTGAGCGATCGCGCACTTTAGTCGGTCGAGTACACTTTAAAATATTTTTTCCAAGGTTCAGCACCCCTTTCCGACCTATGTATGCAAAAGTACAAAGCTGCTTAACATTATGTCCTTTCTATAGGTAGAGGATTAAGAAAATTACTAGGTTTAGTTTAGTCTATGGCTTGTTTTGTAAATTGAACATTTTGATGTATGAATGAATATAAAACTTTTTTAAAAAAACTGTTTTATACTAATAAAGCTCCCAAAAAATGCCTTGGGAAACTTGATTAATCCTTTGAGAATATTTGGAAAGTAGATAATTTTACAAACATCCTCTAAAAAATATAGAGCCACTATCTATGTGAGTTAAACATAACTCTAAGAGTTACTTAGATTTTTGAGCTGCGTATTCCGCATTGTATTGAAATATCCCTCCCAAAATTGCTTCTGAGTTTCAACTGACAAACGAGCCACTAAAGCCTGGAATTGCAGAGAACTTGTCAGCACTTCTTCCTGAAATTTCAGAGTTTTCTCGAAGGTTTCGCGATAATTTTACGTGTTGAAACCTTTCATTGTCGGCATGTTAGAATTCCAGCTCTTGAAAATACCGCTCTGGAATTCGCTTAACTGCCTGGTAAATTGCTCAAAATTATTTGCCCAATCCATTAGTGTTACTCCTTTTACTTTTTTATTTGGATGCTGATTGTCTTATCCACCATTTTAATTAAATAATAGTTGCTAATTAGCTCTAATGGATGATTTATAAATAAAGTATTTTTTTTAAGTTTGTTGTAAATAGAGATTAAAAGGACTGTTTTTGATTTTTAGCATAAAAGCTTTGCTAAGAAATCCCTTTATGACAGTCAGATAAGCAGAGGAATATGGGTTGAGTCAGTTCCATGAAGCAATAACAACTGATAGCTTTAACTCGACTTTGTATAAATAATGAAACCTTCTTAAAACTAAGGAAATTAGCCTTAATAAACATCCCGCTTTAAGTTGGTATATCTGGACGACGTGACATTGTAAAAAATAATGAGGATGTATGCAAGAAGCCTATATTGCCTCGGCAGTACGGACGCCGCTTGGTCGGTTTGGAGGTGCCTTAGCGGGTTTTTCCCCAGTAGAATTAGGTGCCCACGCCATGCAAGCAGCGTTGGAGCGGGCGGAAGTTTCGGGGGAAGCTTTAGACCTGTCTGTATATCTTGGGTAACGTCCTCAGGGCAGGACACGGGCAGTCATTGCCCCGTCAGGCAGCTTTCAAAACTGCGATTCCCCAGACGGTGAATGGGTATGCAGTGGATATGGTGTGTTCGTCGGGAATGATGAGCGTGATGAACGCCGCCACAGCTATCCGCTCTGGCGAAGCGGAAATCGTACTTGCTGGCGGCATGGAATCCATGTCCCAGGCAGGGTTTTTCCTATCGCATCGAGCTAGATGGGGGTATAAAATGCTACTGAGTGCGCCAGAGCAACTCAGGGATATTTTACTTGAGGACGGTCTTACCGATTCCACGACCACCGAAACGATGGGAGAGCAAGCTGAGCGGCTGGCAGCAGCTTACCAAGTGACGCGGGATGACTTGGACGAAGTAGCGCTATATTCACAAGCTAGGGCAGCGATCGCAACCGAGAACGGCTGGTTCAAAAAGGAGAAGGAGATTGCACCCATAAAAATAGAGGGCAAAAAAGGTTTGCAACTCGTGGACAAAGATGAGGGAATTCGCCCCGAAACCACCTTACAGAGCCTTGCCAAGTTAAAACCTGCTTTTAGGGAAGATGGGGTGTTCACGGCTGGAAACAGCAGTCAGATATCCGATGGAGCCGCAGGTTTAGTTTTGGCAAGCAAAACGGCGGTGGAACGCTACAAACTCAAACCTATAGCTCGCATCCTTGGGGGAGCGTCGATAGGCGGAGAAACTTGGCGCTTCCCGGAAGTTCCGATTCTGGCAGTCAACAAGCTTTTAGACAAGCTCAAGATGAGAATCTACGATTTTGACTTGTTCGAGAACAACGAGGCTTTTGCTTTAAGCAGCGTCCTGTTCAACCGAAAGCTAGGCATTCCTTACGAGAAGCTGAATGTCTATGGAGGAGCGATCGCGCTGGGGCATCCCATCGGCGCTTCCGGGGCGCGAATCATCGTCACACTGCTCAACGCCTTGCAGGAGCGAAATGGACAGATGGGACTGGCATCGGTGTGTCATGGAACTGGTGGCGGGACTGCGATCGCAATTGAGCGGCTTTGATAATTGACGCTTCCAAGGCTTTTACAACGTATAGCCGTAGAATTCTTGGTTCAGTAACCCAACTCAGCTTTTCGTGGACTAAACCAAAACATCTAACTTAGGCTAGGTGGAAGAGAGCTGGATTAACGACAGAATCAAGATATTCAAGGTTTTTTTCGCTTGAAATAACCCATTTCCAGAACTAAGGTAATGGTGTTCGTTCGGGTTCTCAAAGCAAGGGGTGAACAACACCTCTAAAAGCTCTGTGAGTAATATTTGGGTAACTCGTATTGAGCTACATTACCTCTGCGGTGAAGCGGGTATCAATCAGATTATTTTCCTACAGGATAACAAAACATGGTTACAACACTAGACGATACAAAGCGGATGGCGATCGCTGAAAGATTGGCAGACTTGAAAGCCTTTCTAAATTTAATCATCTCTAACGAGCAAAAACTCATAGATTCTTGCCCTTATGAAGATGTCCGCGAGCGTCTCCAAGATATGCTTTCTGATGACCAGAAACACCTGGGCATCATAGACACTGTAATCGTTCAATACGGTATTCAATCTGAACCGAGTGCTGCAACCAAGATATTTATTCCGCAGTTTGAGCAGATGATGTCAGGTGATGAGTTTACCTATTATCAAAAACTCATTCACCACGAACTGATAAAGCATGGTCAAGCCATGAGTGGAATCATGATCCACAAAGCCGCTCAAGTTGTAGGGGCTGATATTGAACTGGCAATCGGGCCTCTCAATACCGTCAACTTCGAGGGTCGCGCTCACCAGGAACAACTCAAGGGGATGCTCGAACAGGTGGGAGTCCGCGAAATGACGGGTCAAGACGCGCATCAGGGACTCTGGGCAAGGGTGCAAGATGCAGTTGCCGCCCTATCGGGTGTAGCTGGCAGTGTGGTTACTCAAAACACTGACAAGCAAGATATGAATATCCAGACCCTTATCCGGCTGGATCATGAGAAAGTGAATACACTTTTCACTGAAGTTGGAGCGACGAAAGATCCTCAAAAGCTCCAAGAGTATTTCGGGCAAATCTACAAAGACTTATTAGCACACGCTCAAGCAGAAGAAGAAGTCGTGTACCCGAAAGTACGATCTTTCTACGGCGATGACAACACTCAAGAGCTTTACGATGAGCAAGCCGAAATGAAGCGGATGCTCGATGAAATTAAGGCGATTGACCCCAATTCAGCCGACGAGTTCCGCTCAAAAATTAAAGACCTAATGGATGCGGTTGGCGACCACATTCGCCAAGAAGAAAGCACCATGTTCGCAGCGATTGACAACAATTGCAGCGACGAGCAGAAAGAGCAAATGGCGACTGAATTTAAAGCTGCCAAGAGTAAGATTCAGCAAGAGATGTCAGCCTAATTGCAATCCTAGTCAGCATCTTGCTGTACTGAATTTGAGGGACATTGCCAGTTAAGGATCGTAGATTTATTAACTTCCAATTCCCTACGTAGGGGCGGGTTTGTGCCATGCCCCTACAGAACGCGAATTTTATCAGTTATTTAATCCACATTCCTAACCCGCGAACGTGACTTTTTATTAGCGACTACAACTGCTGACAATGCCAAAGAAAGCTGCAAACATTACATTATTGGCGCTGAGCAGCGAAGTCACTGGAATCACTAATCGAAATAGGGGTAGAAGTGACTCATGGCATCTTTGGGACTGGAAGATAAAGTTGTCTTCGTAACAGGCGGTAATCGAGGGATAGGAGCAGCGGTCGTTAGTCTGCTGGAGGAGCTGGGAGCTAAGGTTGCTTACACCCACCGCAGCGCTACCAATGGTCAGTCTGGGGCTTTGGCAATCCAAGCTGATGTAACCGACAAGGCAGCGATGGAAGCAGTAGCAGAACAGGTTGAACAGAAACTAGGGTCAATTTACGGGATTGTGGCGAATGCTGGGATTACCCAAGACAACTTTTTTCCCAAACTGACAAGCCAAGACTGGGACGCCGTAATCGACACTAACGTGAAAGGAGTCTACAACACCTTGATGCCCGTTATCCCCAAGATGTACGAGCGGAAAGAAGGCTCTGTGGTTTGCATCAGCTCGATTTCGGGGGAGCGAGGAAATATCGGTCAAACCAACTATGCCGCAACCAAGGCGGCTGTGATTGGTTTAACTAAGTCCCTCGCTTTAGAGGCGGCTCGTTATGGGGTACGAGTTAACGCTGTGTCACCGGGATTTATCGAGACTGATATGGTCAAGTCGGTGCCAGATAAGGTGAAAGAGCGCATTGTGTCCGAGATTCCGCTTCGTCGCTTCGGTAAGCCAGAGGAAGTTGCTTGGGCTGTTGCATTCCTGCTTTCGCCAATCGCTAGCAGCTACGTTACTGGCGAAGTTGTGAGAGTCAACGGCGCTCATCACACATGATTGCTCTCTATGGATTTGTGCTGTTGACGTTTCAATACTGAAAGAGCGCTCAAAGTGCCAAAGGCAAATAAACCTAATACCGATGTGGGTTCGGGGACAGAAGTAGGCGCAACAATGCTAAGGGTATTAATTGCCAAAGCCCTGTTTGGCTCAGAGATGCTAAAAACTAACCGCGAGATGTTAGCGCGATCGCTCTTGATGCCAAGAAAAAGAGCTGAATTATCCAATGCCAAGGAAGAAGTCCCAGCCGCCGACAATGCCCCCAGCAAGGTATCTGTTTCATCAAAAGCCGAGATGAAGCCTGTGAATTGTGGTGTATCGTCTACGGCGATCTGAGCGCCAGCACCAAAGACAGGCGTATCGAAGCTAATGCTCAGAGGACCTGGATTGCCAACGGCAGGAAAAGAACCTGGTATAAACCCTGTAAATAAAAGGAAATCACCACTGGCAAAGTTAGTCGGAATGCCGTTTGGTGGAGGCAAAGTCTGAAAGACAAATGGTGGGGTAAAATTAGCCCCTGCCGAGGGAATGTCAACAAAAAGCCCTAGTCCTTCTTCAGAAGTTGTTGCGAAGGAATTCGGTAAAAAGTTGAAAGGGTTCGTTGGACCCAAACTAGACCAATCTATTTGGTCATTGCCTCCTAAAGCTGTCCGCTCGGTGACTAATGCGATCGCTTGAACGGGTGATGGGAAGCTTAATACTACAGCAGTCAACGCTA
Source organism: Coleofasciculus sp. FACHB-1120 (assembly GCF_014698845.1). Lineage (NCBI taxonomy): Bacteria > Bacillati > Cyanobacteriota > Cyanophyceae > Coleofasciculales > Coleofasciculaceae > Coleofasciculus > Coleofasciculus sp. FACHB-1120. The sequence goes on from NZ_JACJTV010000007.1 coordinate 9,682, forward strand.
CTCCAGCAACCGTAGACAAATCTCTGACTGAAAGGCTCCGAAGTCGTGTTTTCATAACCCAATTTCTGATAGCAAATTCTCTTAGATTAACTTAATTACTTACGCTTTGCTAATTTTTCGCAATGTTTTAAAAATTGTAGATAAATCAGACTTTAAAAGCTTTCTCTTTCTGTGTTGATTTCTTTTTGAGTTTTCCTGATAGTGCTGCTGTACTCCCTATGCCGAGAGCTAAAAGTCCCAAGGTGAAGTCTGGTTCGGGTATAGAGTTAGAGTTAATTGGGCGATACTCGATCTTCGTGCCGACCAGCAAATTACCTTGTGCATTGAATATCTGATCTAAGGCATCAATGCCGCTGTTTGAGATAGCTACCAGGGAAACTACCTTGCCACCAGAACTTGTTGGACAACCATTTGGAGCGTTAGTTGCTGTATAGCGCTTTGGTTCCCATATCAGAAAAAGGTCACAGCTTGTCGCAACTATATTGTTAATGTTAACGATTCGTTGCGGTTCAGGTTTATTGCATAAACCACTTAAAATATCTCTATTGACAAAGCTACGAACGCTGAGATTTACTGCCGAATTTCCAGGGTTAAAGGAATAAAAGCTCTGACGCGCGAAAGCAGAACTTTTTTGTTCAAGATAAACGTTCTGTGTGGCATCGACCGGGTTGGCATCAGCTAGTTGAACCCCACAATTGGACATAGAAATAAATGGAACAGAAGGGTTGCCAGCCACTTGTTGTGCATTGTTGAAAAAACCAGTGAACCACTGCGCTACCTGATTAACCTGTTCCTCAAGTGGTGGAGCAATGGTAGCAGCACGACTTGCTGGGGCAAATGTTAATGTTGAAAATAAAACTGTCAAAGTATAGGCTTGTAGTTTATTCATAGCAAGAGTGGACTAAAGAATCTAATCCTTTTGTCAAAAGGTGGTTTTCATAAAAGTTATCTGAATTTATTTTGGTGGTTTCTTTCTAGTCATCCTCCTAAAGACAGGTTTTACTAAAGATGGATTTTAGTGTTGAGTTATCCAAGCGTTAAGATAAAGCGATCGCAATTATGTTATCTAGCTTGATTACGTCTAGCGAAACTCCCCCTCCTTCAGATATGTGGAGTTTCAATAAAAGACTATGCTAATTGTCGAATCATCTAAAGCTTTTAGATTTGACAGCATCAAGTGTTTCTCGACTCTCTAGGGCAGTTACCGATGCCAACTCTTGTGGTGTGGGGGACGGAAGCATTTGGTTCTCCCAAAAGAGCAAGCTCACGACGCGGTTAGCCGCCTCAAGCAAGGACACCTTGCCTTAATCCCCGACTGCTTGCTGTCACCTACCCCATGTCGAACGCCCGGAAATTTTTAGTGCCCAGTTGAGCCAGTTTCTCCCTGGAGTTGCTGCTTAGAGAACTGTCAACCCTGCGGCTGATGTAGGCACCCTTGCTCTGGCTTATTTATTGGGTAGAAGTTGAACTCGTAGATTTCAATTAAATCCAGCATTTCTAGATTGACTTCACCTCCAGAGGTGAAGAATTTGTCCTGAGGACTCGAAGGAGTAGTATTGATGCAACTGAAGCCAATCAATCAGCAGGTCGTTGCCGTCGTTGGGGTTTCCAGCGGCATCGGGCGGGAGACAGCCCTCCAGTTTGCCAAGAGAGGCGCAAAGGTGGTCGTTTCCGCTCGCAGTGAATCGAAGCTAGCATCCTTGGTGGAAGAGATTCAAAGCTTTGGCGGTGAGGCAACTGCTATCGTCGCTGATGTGACGGTATTCGAGCAGGTGAAAGCGATCGCAGACCGTACTGTAGAGGTTTACGGGCGACTCGATACGTGGGTGCATTGCCCCGCTATTGCCGTCTATGCAACTTTCGACAACACAACACCAGAAGAGTTCAAGCGCGTCATTGATGTCGGACTGATCGGGCAGGCATACGGTGCGATGGCAGCACTCCCCCATCTAAAGCGTGAGGGGCGAGGGGCGCTGATCCATATGTCTTCAGTCTTGGGCAGGCGCAGTCTCCCGCTTCAGAGTTCCTACTGCACGGCAAAGCACGGTATGGAGGGATTCATCGAAGCCCTGCGTGTCGAACTGCAACATGAGAAAATACCTATCAGCGTCACGAGTGTCAAACCCGCCGCTGTCAACACACCTCTGTACAACAATGCGCTCACCAGGCTAGGTGTGAAGCCAGCCAGCCTACCGCCTTTCTACGAACCCAGCTTGGTCGCTGACGCGGTTCTCTACGTTGCCGAACATCCAACTCGTGACTTCCTGGTTGGGGATGCGGCTAGAACGCTAGATTTGCTTCAACGGCTTTCGCCGGGACTGGTAGATGCCATATTGCAACGGGTCGCTTTCAAACTCCAGCGCACCGATGAGCCAAAGTCAGACGATGCGCCAAACAATCTTTATGAATCTATCCCAGCCAATGACAAGGTTAAGGGAGATTTTAGCAACTTAGCGATACCGAGCGTTACCGACTGGCTGGATAAAAATCCCGTTGTCAAGTGGGGTGCCTTAGCAGGTGTTGTCGCACTGGGAGCGGCTCTGTTAACCCTGCCAACAGAAGTCACTCTCCCTCACTAGCTGCTGTTGAGCTTTCGGCATCTTCAGTCTCTTCCTGATAGTCCATTGCTTCTGCTTCTTCCGACAGCGGCGAAATAATTAGCGGGTTGCTTGCCGAATCGCCTAGATTAACATAGGCATCTGGAGCTGGCATCGATGGTGTATCTGGTGTATCAATGTTTCCAGTGATTTCTAGGTCTTCTATTGGTCTGGTGTCGGGATCTGGGGTTGCCATAAACTGCTCTTAGTAGGATTAATTTAGATTGATAATTTTTTTCTGGGAGTTCCCTGATTGCAAGGGTTCACTCGAATCTTTGACCCAGCAATCGGTGTGAATCTGACGGAAAATGCGATCGCGCTCCACACAATACTCAATGCTCCGGATAATCTTCCGCAGACATGGGGTCTAACTCCCATCGACCAGCGTCCCGTGACTCCAAAATATCGTTTGTCTGAAGAGATACGCCGTCGTCATAATCCAGCCCTACAGCAACTCCGAGTTCTTGAACAACATTCTGATCGGGAGTCGCAACAGTTCCCCCTACTGCTTCGTCACCAACTGCTTCCGCCTGATCCCAACGAGCATCAATATCACCGCCGGTTAGTTCTGGGCCAGCCGACGTATACTGCTCCATGCGATCGCGCATGGTTCGTCCGCCGGTTTCTAGCCCCGGCTCCTGGGCAACGCCCGTTCCATAGGATTCAGTAATTTCCTGGGGTAAATCTGAAATAATGGGTTCGCCAGTATCTTCTACGGGTATATCTGAAACCAAATCAGTATCTTCGATGGGTACATCTGAAAGATTGCCTTGATCCCTTATCTTGGTTTCCTTGTCTGCTTTTCTATTCTTATCAGCCATAATGCTTTGTGTGAATCCTGCGAATGCCTATAAATGCAACATATCTAAAGATGAGATTCCCTAGAATCCACAAATAGGATGAAAATTTATTAATTTCCTGAATAAAAAACTCAATTTCTAGCGTCAGCTAAAGTTCTTTATATCTACGAACACTTACTAGCGTAATAATAAACCCTGCTTTGGGTAGAAATTGGCTGAAACCATAGTAATTATTCTCTTTAAAAGCGCACAAATTGGCTTAAATAGTTATAAATAGATTCAGCAAGCGATCGCATCTTCCAATATACTCCTTTTAACTGATGAGTAAAGATGCAAGCTTCTAATTTTTGATTTTCACAAGATTTAGGGTGCTTTTACTCATGCTTAACTCCAACGTTCATTTCGATAAGGAAAGTCATACATGACAAAAGCCTCACCTTCAATACCTTATTGCTTGGGATATTTAACCTGGGAATATTAATTGAAAATTAAAGCAGAAAAACAGGTTTGGTTTATGAGTTAAACGAGAGATAAGCTGCTATTTCACAGAGTATTGAATTGAAATTGGTTGACTCGCACAAGAAGATAACTGGTGAAGACATAGAAGGGAGGGGATTTATTTATCCGGTAAGTGGGGAAAGGTGTCAATCCTGGAGCTGATGCAGGCTCGGTTATTCTGATGTAATTATTGAAAAATTGATTTTGTAAATTGCAATTAGACCAAATGTTCTAGAAAAGCTTTACCTTCAGAGGTAAAGTTTTGGCATAAAAACTTTAAGGAGTAGCATTAATGCAACTAAAACCAATCAATCAGCAGGTTGTTGCCGTCGTTGGGGCAAGTAGCGGCATCGGGCGCGAGACAGCTGTTCAATTTGCCAAGAAAGGGGCAAAGTTAGTTGTCTCAGCTCGTAGTGAGTCGAAGCTAGCGTCTTTGATGGACGAGATTCGTAGCCTTGGTGGTGAAGCAACGGCTGTGGTAGCTGATGTGAGTGTCTTCGAGCAGGTCAAAGCGATCGCAGATCGTACCGTAGAGGTGTACAGGCGGCTCGATACATGGGTACACGTCCCTGCTGTCGGCATCTTTGCCACCTTCGACAACACCACACCAGAAGAGTTTAAGCGCGTCATTGACGTTAGCTTGATGGGGCAGGTATACGGTGCAATGGCGGCGCTACCCCATCTCAAGCGAGAGGGACGGGGGGCGCTAATCCACATTTCTTCAATGGAGGGCGTGCGAAGTCTCCCTTATCAAAGTGCATAATCCGCAGCCAAGCATGGGATCGAGGGATTCTTGGAAGCAATGCGCGTCGAGTTGCAACATGAGGGCATCCCCATCAGCGTGACGAGTGTCAAAGCAGCGGTCATTAATACACCTTTTTGGAACAATGGTCTCACCAAGCTAGGCGTGAAGCCGTCAGGGATACCGCCCTACTACGACCCCAGGCTGGTCGCTGATGCGATCCTCTACGTTGCCGAACATCCAACTCGTGATTACTTGGTTGGGGATGCGGCTAGAGCGCTAGATGCGCTACAGCGGCTCTCGCCGGAACTGGCGGATGCCTTGTTGCTGCTTATCGGCTTCCAAGCCCAACGCACTAATGAGCCGAAGTCCCCAGAAGATCGCAACAACCTTTATGAGCCTGTCCCCGACGATACTAGAGTGGAGGGAGATTTTACCAATCTGGTGATACCGAGCGTTACTGACTGGCTGGCTAAGAATCCGGCTCTCCAATTGGGCGCAATTGCCAGTACCGCTGCCTTAGCTTTCCTGGCAACACAAGTTTTCAAAAACGAAGAGTGAATGGAGTGTGGTGTCGATCGGGTTGTGAAGGTCTGTAAGGGCATGAAACCCATGCCCCTACTTCTCCATTCAACGTTAACCAGTAATTGACTTTTTAAGGATTCACCTCACTTAAGCGCGAGGTGATAAACCGATCCATCCACTTCGCTAAATAAGCTTGATTCGCTGCTTGCTCAGATGGATTGGTCGTGTCAATGGGGTGGGGTGCCAGTCCCAAAATTGCGGCAGTCGTCACGCAAAACATCGACTTTTGGAAACTGATGCAAATTTGCACCCGCAAATCATCTTCCCCCCGACGGCTGCGACGATAAAACTCGTGCAGATATTCGGGTATAAAATGACGCATATCTTGCATCAGCTGCGTGGGTGGAATTCCAGCACCGCCAATCGGCAACGGATCGGCATAGAGAGCGCCGTATTCAAATCTACCTTGATCTGGAGAAATTTGCTGAGCCTGGGCATTATAGGAAACCGTTCCTAAGAAAGGTGTCCCTCTAAAGAAAATCGTTTCCACATAGGGCACAGCGACATCGGGCAAAAAGGTTAACCCTGCTGATTTGGGAATGATGTCATAAACTTTGTCTTTGATTTTTACTGAGTAAGTAATCGGCAAAGCCGCCGCTGCGACCAAACCCGCCAGGATATGTCCTACCACATCAGGGATGGATTTGATTTCTCCCCGGTCATAGCGGTCAGATAAGTTGAGAAACATTTCGCTCATCACCTCCCAAAATTGACCGAGAGCGCTGTAATAAACTTGCTGACGAACTTGTTCGAGCAAAAACTCTGGAAACAGTTTGTCCAAACCTCTAATCGGCAAGTTTGTTTTAGTTTTGGCTTCGATTGCGGCTCTCGCGTGCTGGTAGAAATCCGGTGAATCTAGGTAAGCATCCATACTACCGCCACCGTGCCAGAGCATTACCTTCATCACGTACTCGGCGTACTCATAATTAATCCGGTCGTGCCACCAATGGCGCAGCAACTTCTGGAAAGTAATCTCGCCATTGAAGTACTTAAAGAAGGGAAACAGCACTAAGAATTGATGATCGGCAATGTAGAGGAGATTTTTATAATAAGCATCCAGCACTATGCCGTAGCTTTTGAGAATGCCGACAACTTCCATGACATTTTCTGGCGTATCGGCGAGTAAAGCCTCTCCAGATTGCAGCCGGTTAATATACGCGGCTAGAGGGTGAGTTGAATATTTTAAAGCGGTGCTTGGCATGAGACTTATTCGTAACCGTAAAATGTGTATGAAAAATTAAAAGAGGAAATATTTTCAGAACTGCCTAGTGGTTTACCTCTCCCCTGACTCCTTCCCTAGGAGGGGAGAGGAGTCATTTTCCGCTTCCCTTGTCGGGAAGAAGGTTGGGGGACTTGTTCTAAGGTTCGGTTTTGATATCCACCGATTTAGCGATCGGAGAAACTTCCGCGACGATACTCGATCTGTCGAGCATTGTTGTCATCGTAGATTCACTCCAACGCACCATCCAGTTAGGCTGTATTCCCAGGATGACAATCAGAACTGCTAAAAGCATCGACGGGTAGCGATCGCTCCACTGCACGGGTGGCAAATTCATAGCTTTTTCAGACAACCGTCCGAAAAAGGCACGGTTCACCAAAAGCAAGAAGTACACGGCGGTTAAGCCGGTTCCTACTAGACACAGGAGGGTTTGAACCGGAAACACCGGGAAACTGCCCCGGAATACCAAAAATTCTGAAATAAAACCTACCATGCCGGGAATCCCGGAACTTGCCATGACCCCGACTATCATCAAGCTACCAATCAGGGGCAAGCCCCGCTCTGGATTGAGCAAACCCTTGAGAGCTTCTATATCGCGGGTGCCTGTCTTGTTGTAAACGACGCCTACCAGCAAAAACAGGAGCGATGAAATTAAGCCGTGGGCGATCATTTGGAAGACGGCTCCCATCAGGCTCACAGGGGTAGCGGCGGCTGCTGCTAACAAGATGTAACTCATGTGAGCAATGGAGCTATAAGCCACCATTTTTTTCATATCTTTTTGAGCGATCGCATTGAATGCACCATACAACGCGCTCACAACCGCCCAAGTCGCCAACCAAGGTGCCACAACCGCCCACGCTTCGGGAAACAAACCCAACCCAAACCGCAGTAACCCATAGGTTCCTAGCTTCAACAACACACCAGCTAACAGGACGGAAACGGGCGTTGAGGCTTCTACGTGAGCATCCGGCAACCAGGTGTGGAAGGGAACTAAAGGAATTTTGATGCCAAAACCTATCAAAATTCCTGCTAACAACAGAAATTGTGTCCCTAATGGTAGGGACAGGGCATACAATTTTTCAAATTCAAACGTCGAGGCACCACTGAGCAGAACTAGCCCAAAGAAAGATGCCAAAATTAGAATTCCGGAGATTGCTGTATAAATAAGAAACTTGGTAGCTGCGTAGCCTCGCCGTTGTCCTCCCCAGATACCAATCAACAGATACAGCGGAATCAGTTCTACCTCATAAAACAGGAAAAACAACAGCAAATCCTGCGCTAAAAAGGCACCAGAGACAGCCCCGTTCAACAATAAAATTAGAGCGTAATAGAACCGAGGTCTCTGAATAGAGTTATTCGTGCTGTAAAGCGCTATTCCTGTTAAAAGACTATTTAAAACCAGCAAAGGCAAAGACAAGCCATCCACGCCAAGATGATAGGTCAATCCTAAGGCGTCAATCCAAGGCAGGAACTCAGAAAACTGTAAACGTCCATCTGTATATTGAAACTGACTGACGAGGAAAATAGACCAGATAAAGACACCACTAATCACTGCCAGAGCCACTTTCCGGGAGACTTGGGGGTTCATCGTTCCGGGCAGAAACCCGATTATCGCAGCGCCTAATACCGGCAACCAAATCAAAGCACTGAGCATACTAGGGAACTGGTAATTTGTGATTTGTAATTTGTAATTTGTAGTTGATAGTAAGGGGAAAAGGTAATGGATGGGGGACTCCATTACCTTTTCCCTCTTACCAATTACCTAAAGACAACTCGGAACTCAAAACACTTAAAATGGGCCAGAGTATGAGAATGCTTAAAACGCTTAACCCTACGAGGATAGTGAGTAAATAAAACTGGGACTGACCTGTAGCGTTGTACTTTAAGCTTTGCCCGCTGAAAATTGTGGCTACGCCAACCAAGTTAACGAATCCATCTACCACATAGCGGTCAATCCAAGCATTTAATCGGGAAAGTCGGTCAACTGCAAAAACCACACTCACGCGGTAAAGTCGGTCAATGTAAAAGTCGTAAGCGAACAAGTCTTGCAGGAATCTGAAGGGAATCCGAACGGATCTAGACCAAGTTCTGGGTAGATAAATCACGCTTCCGAGACCCGTGCCGACTAAGCCAGAGATAACCAGTACCAGCAACGCTTGTTGGTTCAGGTATTCCCAATCAGGTAGCAGTGACAAGCGCTGCATCATCACCGGGACTAGCAATGTGACGATGATCAAAGACACCATCGGCACCGCCATCGTCCAAGGAACCTCTGGTGCCCTGCGGGTTTTTGCCTGGGGTTCGCCCAAGAAAACTAGACGAAACACGCGAGTTAAATTTACGGCGGTTAGGCAGTTCACTAAGAGCACGACTGCTACCAGCCAGGGTTGGTTTGTCAAAAAGTCATCAATCCCCAGGCGCAGCGCCCAAAAGCCTCCCAAGGGCAGGAGTCCGACTAATCCAGCGCTACCGACCAAAAAGGCGGTGGTTGTCGCTGGCATCCGCGACCAGAGACCGCCCATTTCCGTAAGGTTTTGGTTGTTGGTAGTGATGATGACGGAACCGATACTCATGAACAATAACGCTTTGGCGATCGCGTGGGCAAACAGCAACATCAGGGCGAAACCCGTCCATTGCAACCCGACGGCGATAAATACCAAGCCTAAGTAAGCGCTGGTGGAATGGGATAAAGCTCGTTTAATATCAATTTGCGCGATCGCTACCAACGAAGCACCAATCGCTGTCATTGTGCCAATCGCCACCAAAGTTGCCGAAGCTACCGGCGAAAGGATTAAGATTGGCTGGAGTTTTAGCAGCACATAAGCACCGCAAGCCACCACGACCGAGTTTCGCAAGATTGAAGCGGGGTTCGGTCCTTCCATCGCCTCATCTAGCCAAAGATGCAGCGGGAATTGGGCACATTTTCCCACAGGCCCAGCAATCAATGCCAATCCTAATAACGTGGATGTTAAGGGCGATAAGGTAGCCGTTTCCGTCCACTCATATAAATCGGGAAAATCTAAGGTTCCGGCTAAAGTCGATAGTGCTACCACCCCCATCAACAGCAAGATGTCTCCCACCCGTTTCGTTAAGAAGGCATCTCGCGCTGCCGTTACTACTAGGGGCTGAGCATACCAGAACCCTACCAGTAAATAGGTAGAAAGGGTCAGCACTTCCAAGAGGGCATAGGTGAGAAGCAAAGAGTCGCTAATTGCTAAGCCACTCATCGCCCCTTCAAAAAATCCCATCAAGGCAAAGAAGCGAGCTAATGCCCAGTCTTTTTCCATATATCCCAGAGCAAACAGTTGGGCGAGGAGACTTAAACCCGTCACTAGCTCCATTGCCCCAACGCTCACCGCTGAGATATCCACGGCAAATGTCAGGTCTAAATCTGCCACCTGTAGCCAGTGAAACACCAGCTTTTGAGGCTCTTGGTTCCAGGTATTTCTGAAGACAATCGTGCCGTGTACAAACGCCAAGATAGTCATCAACAAGTTAAAGTAAGCCGCTGGTCGCGGGCCTGTCCGACGAATATATCCAGTTGACCACGGCAGGGTCAGAATTGCCCCCAGTAATCCATAGAAAGGCACCCACCAACTTGTCTGGGTGAGAAACTCTGTCATATTAGAAAGCCCTTGCTATTTTCTTCATCAATCAACTTGCTTACTAAGAGGCACCTGGAAGTAGTTTCCAGGCAACCAATGGCGGTCTATGTAAACGTCAGATTAATAGGTTTATTTTTTTTTCAGCATGACGTTTTTTTGCTGTAAATTAACACTTAGGAACTCCAAAAATTATTTATACTCATCTCAATCTCTCCTGATAGCTGTTAAAAACATCGGTATGTTTACCTACTATACCTGTGTTTATAAAGCAAATTTGAAAAACTTATACTTTTAAAAGCTTGGGCTTAGTCCGTGTCTAGTTTCGACACGGACTAAGCCCTGTGAAAGTCTCCAAATTTTATTGAAAAGCCCCCACAGCGCGGTTTACAGGCGATAATCCTGTAAAGTATTCAAAAGTAATAAAGAAATTATAAAACATAAGGAAGCATTCCAGAAACGGATAAGCTTTTATTGAGGAGAGACGCCATTTTAACGACCGTTAAGTTTTCTTAAACTATTTAATATAAAAATATCATAATAGTTTATATTGTCAAGTAAGCCTCGCTTCTCTATGCTTAATGATGCGAGGCTAAGCGATAGTTCTTTAGCTGAAATAATGGGTATCCTCGTCCAAATTTTACGGGAAGTACAAACTAAGACGAGTAGAGGTCCCTGTAGGTAGGAGATAATAGATGCCAATTGCGGTTGGAATGATTGAGACAAAAGGCTTTCCAGCGATCGTAGAAGCTGCGGATGCGATGGTTAAAGCGGCTCGGGTTACACTGGTAGGCTATGAAAAAATAGGCAGTGCGCGGGTAACGGTAATTGTTCGGGGGGATGTCTCTGAGGTGCAGGCGTCAGTGTCCGCTGGAGTGGATGCAGCCAAGCGTGTGAATGGCGGAGAGGTTCTTTCCACTCACATCATTGCGCGTCCTCATGAGAACCTGGAGTATGTGCTACCGATTCGGTACACGGAAGTTGTCGAACAGTTCCGGACTTAAGTAGGGTCAAGACGCCAGCAGCGAGCCGGTGGCGGTGTTGTTCGCCTCCGATTCGGTCGTGTCTTAGCTCGAACCCCTTAAAAGTCCAAACTTTTCACGTCAAAACACTTAAATTTAGCGAAGGAAGAACTGATGGCAATTGCAGTTGGAATGATTGAGACACTAGGCTTTCCTGCCGTTGTGGAAGCTGCTGATGCGATGGTAAAAGCTGCCCGCGTCACGCTAGTGGGTTATGAAAAAATCGGCAGCGGTCGCGTTACCGTGATCGTGCGGGGAGATGTCTCGGAAGTACAGGCTTCGGTATCAGCGGGCGTTGATTCCGTGAAGCGAGTGAATGGCGGTCAAGTATTGTCTACTCACATTATTGCGCGTCCCCACGAGAACCTGGAGTACGTTCTGCCCATTCGTTACACAGAAGCTGTTGAACAATTCCGCGAAAGTGTCAGTGGCATTCGTCCTTTCAACAGGCCGTAAAATTAGGTCATGGGTAAGGGGTAATGGGTCATCGGTAATGGGAAAAGACCTTTTTACCAATTACCTTTTTCCCTTTTTCCCAAATTACCGAAAATGCAAATTGCCAAAGTTCGTGGCACGGTTGTTAGTACCCACAAAGAACCTAGCCTTCGGGGCGTTAAGCTGCTGCTGTTGCAATTCATCGATGAAGAGGGGCAGCTTCTACCCCAATATGAGGTAGCTGGCGATCAGGTCGGTGCTGGTATAGATGAGTGGGTTCTGGTAAGCCGTGGGAGTGCTGCCCGGATTGTAGATGGTAGCGAAAAGCGTCCTCTCGATGCGATGGTGGTGGCGATTATTGACACAGTCAGTGTCAATAATCGCCTCCTGTACAGCAAGAAAGAACAATATCGTTAGTTACTTTGTTCAGTTAGTGAGGTTTAGAGATATGGCAGCCCGCAGCTTTGCGGCTCCCCCGACCCCTTGGTCAAAAAGTTTGGCGGAACCGAGAATTGATGCAAGCGCTTACGTACATTCTTTTTCCAACATTATTGGAGATGTACGGATTGGCCCTCAAGTATTAGTTGCACCGGGAACTTCGATCCGAGCTGATGAAGGAGCGCCATTCTACATCGGTGAAGGCACGAATATCCAAGATGGTGTCGTGGTTCACGGTTTGGAAAAAGGTCGAGTCGTTGGAGATGACAATCAGGAATACTCGGTATGGGTCGGGAAGAATGCTTCCTTAACCCATCTGTCTTTGATTCACGGCCCCGCTTATATTGGGGATAATTGCTTTATTGGCTTCCGCTCTACGGTATTTAACGCCAGGGTGGGCAAAGGCTGTATTGTGATGATGCACGCCTTGATTCAGGATGTAGAGATTCCTCCAGGAAAGTATGTACCTTCGGGAGCGGTGATTACCAATCAGCAGCAAGCTGACCGCTTATCGGATGTGCAAACACAAGATACCGAATTTAGCCGTCATGTCGTTGGGATTAATGAGGCGCTAAGAGCTGGCTATTTGTGTGCTGGAGATAATGCGTGTATTACACCCATTCGGGATGAGTTGCATCAACCCAACCAAGGTGGGCGCGATCGCCGTCCGGCTACACCAGCTTCGACGAGTGCTTCTTTTAGCGGTGACTTGGCACAACAAGTGCAAAGCCTGCTGAATCAAGGGTACAAGATTAGTACCGAATATGCGAACGAACGCCGCTTCCGCACCAGTTCCTGGACGAGCGGAAAAGCAATCGAAGCTCGGTCAGCGTCGGACGCGATCGCAGCGTTAGAAGCGATCGTTGCCGAACACCCAGGGGAATACGTGCGCTTAATTGGCATCGACTCCAAAGCCAAACGGCGGGTGCTAGAGCAAATTATCCAACGTCCCGACGGGCAGGCACCCACACAAGCCAAAGCAACTAAAACTGCTAACACTAAATCTAATAACGGTAACACCCAACCAGCGGCTAACACAGCTAGCTTCCAGGGTGGGGACTTGGCACAACAAGTACAAAGCCTGCTGAATCAAGGGTACAAGATTAGTACCGAATATGCGAACGAACGCCGCTTCCGCACTAGTTCCTGGACGAGTGGGAAAGCAATCGAAGCTCGGTCAGCATCTGAGGCGATCGCAGCGTTAGAAGCGATCGTTGCCGAACACCCAGGGGAATACGTGCGCTTAATTGGCATCGACTCCAAAGCCAAACGGCGGGTGCTAGAGCAAATTATCCAACGTCCCGACGGCGCACCGGCTCCTAAGAGTGCTAACACTGCCCCAGCGAATCGTTCCACCAGCGCCCCGCAAATTGAAAACAGTTCTCTGTTAAATTCAGAAGCGGTTGAGGAGGTACGAAATATATTGGCTCAAGGCTACAAGATTGGCACGGAACACGCCGATGAGCGCCGCTTCCGCACCAGTTCTTGGCACACTTGCTCTCCGATTGAAACAAATCGGGAAGCAGAAGCGATCGCAGCCTTGGAAGCTTGCATGGCTAGCCATGCCGGAGAGTACGTGCGCTTCTTTGGAATTGACCCCAAAGCCAAGCGTCGCGTCAACAAACCGTTGCTGATTCAACAGCCAGCTAAGAGCGGTAGCCGCTAGAGCAAGGATGAAGAATGTAAGGATGAAGAATGAAAAATTTCATTCTTCATCCTTTCGCAGGGATGAAGGATAAAAAGAAAAATTCAATTCTTGTTCCTTCAGCCAAAATTTATTTCGCCACTCCTTACTTTCTAGCCCCATGCACTTGCCGCTACTGCCGCCACTTAGCAACTCTCAAGTTTATGTGAAAGGGGATGTAAGCATTGATGAGGGTGCTGCGATCGCTCCCGGAGCGATCCTGCAAGCAGCTCCAGACAGTAAAATTATTATTGCTGCGGGTGTCTGTATCGGCATGGGAACCATTCTTCATGCCCACGAAGGCACTATAGAAGTAGAAACAGGGGCAATCTTGGGAGCTGGCGTCCTCGTCGTCGGCAAAGGCAAGATCGGTGCGAATGCCTGCATTGGTGCCACAACAACGATTTTTAACAGTAGTGTGGAGTCTTGGCAAATCGTGCCACCGGGTTCTCTGTTAGGAGATAACACTCGTCAAGTTGCCGACACCCCATCTGCCGCCACCCCGACTGCCGCCACTCCGACTGCCGCCACCCCGACTGCCGCTTCCAGCGAGGCTGTTTCCGATCCGCAAGCGAACCAAGAGGACTCGCCCACAGCATCCACTGGCGAGGAAACTCAAAATGGGCAAGCGATCGCTTCTACTCTCTCCACATCAAACAGCGAAGACACCCCGAACGAGCTAACGCCGCAATCTCCATCTGCTGGTACTCCAGTCTATGGACAAGCTAACCTCAATCGGCTGCTGACAACTTTGTTTCCTCACTATAAATCTGCCAATACCCTCCCCAAAGACACTCAAAGTTCATAGTTTTGACTTTTGGCAGTTATCAGGACTAGCAATTATCAACTAATCTGTGACTGTGGGCATACTAAAAGTAGGCGCAAGAGTAGTTTCTCTCGGAGGTCATCGGTGGAGGCACAACAGACAGGACTGGCTCGATTTGAGAGGCAAAATCAAAGTCAATCCAAAAACTTTAAAGATACTGCTCTGGGCATGGTTTCGACTCGCAGTTTCCCCGCCATCGTCGGCTGTGCCGATATGATGCTAAAGTCCGCTGGGGTAACGCTCATCGGGTTTGAGAAAATTGGTGGTGGTTACTGTACCGCGATTGTCCGAGGTGGCATTGCCGATGTCCGTTTAGCCGTCGAAGCGGGTGCCCAGACTGCTGAACAGTTTGGTCAGTATATTTCCTCGTCGGTGATTCCTCGCCCCCTGCCAAATTTGGAAGTCATTTTTCCGCTAGGCAAACACCTCTCCATGCTTACCGATAACAACGGTTACAGCCGTCTCAGCAATCAAGCGGTTGGTCTGTTGGAAACGCGGGGATTTCCGGCGATGGTTGGAGCTTGTGACGCCATGCTCAAAGCCGCAGAAGTGTATCTGTCTTCCTATGAAACGATTGGCGGTGGATTATGTACCGCGATTATTCGGGGTTCCGTGGCAGATGTTGCCGTGGCTGTCGAAGCGGGTATGCAAGAAGCCGAGAGGATTGGGGAATTTAGTTCTTTAATGGTGATTCCGCGACCCTTGGACGATCTGGAGCAATGCCTACCGGCTGCTGCTTGTTGGATAGAGGAGAAACCCGAACCCCTGAAGTTGCCAGTCTCAATCAAGGAACCGGAAAAACAGTTGGTAGAATTGCCAGATTTAGCTAAGCTACCGATTGAGATTACAGAATAATTTAAATCTTAGATTGTGAATGTAGGACTGAGTACAGAGGCTAAGCATTGCTGTCAAAAGAAAAGCGTTGCACATTTATGACCTTTGATGTCTGGGGGATATCAGCCTGTAAAACGACAGGATGAAAATGAATGATAACTATCCCTAACCAAGCATCAAATAAATGTACAACGCCTTTAGGAAGGAAGACTGTTACTTTGTTCAGTGATTTAATCATAACCTTGAATCTTTATGGATAAAAGGTATTATTTGTGATGGATACAATAGAGTTTTATCTATAACTGGCAGGAGAAGAGCGTTTGAAGCAGGCAACGCTGCACCAGTTGAAGGTTTTTGAGGTAGTTGCTCGCCACGGGAGCTTTACCCGTGCGGCAGAAGAGCTGTTCCTCACCCAACCGACTGTCTCTATACAGGTGAAGCAACTCACTAAAGCTGTTGGAACACCCCTGTTTGAGCAGGTGGGCAAGCGTCTTTATCTTACAGATGCCGGACGCGAACTGATGGTAACGTGCCGGGAAGTCTTCGAGCGATTAGCCCAATTTGAGATGACTCTGGCTGAAATGAAAGGGCTGAAACAGGGAAATTTGCGGCTGAGTGTGATTACAACCACAAAGTATTTTATCCCGCGTTTATTAGGGCCATTTTGCCAGCGTTATCCGGGAATTGATATCGCCCTCCAGGTGACGAATCACGAGCGGATTCTGAGCCGCATGAGCGAGAATCTAGACGATTTGTATATTCTGAGCCAAATACCAGATCATCTGGATATCCGCTGCCACCCATTTCTAGAAAACCCGTTGGTGGTTTTGGCACCTATCAATCATCCACTGGCTCAGCAAAAAAATATCCCCCTCTCTAGTCTGGCGGGTGAGCCGTTTATTATGCGCGAGGCGGGATCGGGGACGCGCTCATCGGTGCAAAATTTATTCGAGCGGCATGAGGTTGCGGTGAAAGTCAGGTTGGAGTTGGGGAGTAATGAAGCAATCAAGCAAGCGATCGCAGGTGGCTTAGGGATCTCTGTCTTATCTCGCCACACCCTAGGGCTGGATGGTGTCAGCAGCGAACTCACTATCCTTGATGTGGAGGGTTTTCCCATCAGCCGTCATTGGTATATTGCTTATCCGGCTGGCAAACAACTCTCCGTTGTTGCTCGCACATTTTTTGATTATCTCTTGGAAGAAGCGAAGCGAATTGCGGGTGAGCCACCGGCAAGTAGCAATTAGATTTTTCTGGGAAGCATTTGCCGTAAAGACTTAGCTGGAATTGAGCCGGGGATAGGTGTATAGATACAGGAAATGCTGAAGTATTCGCCCAGCTTCAGTGGTAGGCGACCCAATTGAGCCTACCCAACGCCGCTTAGGCAAAGGATGGAACGATGTCGCAGATGGAAGAAGTTCGACAGCTAATTCTAAATTCCGTAGATGAAACAAAACTCTCTCTGGGAGGCAAACAGCTCGCATCCCTACCAGCAGAAATTGGGCAGTTGCACTCCTTGAGAAATCTCAATTTGAAGTACAACCAACTGCCATCCTTGCCAGCAGAAATTGGGCAATTGCATTCCTTGACATATCTCTATCTGGAAGGCAACCAGCTTGCATCCCTGCCAGCAGAGATTGGGCAACTGCATTCCTTGACATATCTCAATCTGAGTGGCAACCAGCTTGCATCCTTGCCAGCAGAAATTGGGCAACTGCATTCCTCCTTGAGAAAACTCGACCTGAGTGGCAACCAGCTTGCATCCTTGCCAGCAGAAATTGGGCAACTGCATTCCTTGACATATCTCAATTTGAGCTACAACCAACTGGCATCCCTGCCAGCAGAAATTGGGCAACTGCATTCCTTGACATATCTCTATCTGAGCGGCAACCAGCTCACATCCCTGCTAGCAGAAATTGGGCAACTGCATTCCTTGACATATCTCTATCTGGAAGGCAACCAACTCGCATCCCTACCAGCAGACATTGTGCAACTGCATTCTTTGCAATATCTCTATCTGAGCTACAACCAGCTTGCATCCTTGCCACCAGAGATTGGGCAACTGCATTCCTTGACATATCTAGATTTGAGTGGCAACCAGTTCGCCTCCCTGCCTCCAGAGATTGGGCAACTGCATTCCTTGACATATCTAAATTTGAGTGGCAACCAGTTCGCATCCCTGCCACCAGACATTGGGCAACTGTATTCCTTGACATATCTCAATCTGAGCTTCAACCAGCTTGCATCCCTGCCACCAGAAATTGGGCAACTGCATTCTTTGACAAAACTCAATCTGAGCTTCAACCAGCTTGCATCCCTGCCAGCAGAAATTGGGCAACTGTATTCTTTGACAGAACTCTTTCTGAGTGGCAATTCCATTCAAGATTTATCGCTGTTAGCCAACCATCCCAATCCAGAATTGACGGTTTATTGTTTTGAGGTTGAGCTTCCTCGCCGCTACTGGACGCACCTTAACCAGTGGCAAGCCGATTGGCTGCTGACAGAAACTAATGCGGAAGTCCGGCGAGTGTTAATTCAGCAGATTGGCTGCGATCGCATTTGTCAGGAGTTGGCGGCGCAAGCGCTCGATACCTGGCGCGAATACACCCTGCTCAAAATTAATGCAGATATTGATGTCGAACCCATCCATCTGCTGAAAATGACCTGTCCCAGCACAAACCATCTTCACGTCCTGCGCGTTCCACCCACCCTCACGTCAGCCAGAGAGGCGATTCGCTGGGTAAACTGGGACGTTGACCCAGAAGCATTTGCCGTCGAAACCTAAATCGACTCCTACATCAGAAATTTGCACTTGAGCGTGAAATTAACAGCTATCTTGTCCAAGCCAACCAATTAGAAAATAACTTCTTCACAAACGGCGTCAAACGAGTGCGGTTATAAGCATCTGCTGTCTTGCGAATCGCTTCGGCTTGCGTGGGATAGGGGTGAATAACCGTAGCAAGCGTTTTCAAGCCAACATTTCCTACCATCGCTAAGGTGACTTCGCTAATCATGTCACCTGCGTGTCTCGCCACAATGGTTGCACCTAAAATTTTATCGGTGCCTTTCTTGACGTGAATTTTGGTGAATCCTTCTTCTTCGCCGTCTGCAACTGCTCGATCCACCTCACTCAATGGAATGAAGTAAGTATCCACCTCAATTCCTTTTTCCAACGCCTCTTTCTCGTACATCCCCACATGGGCAATTTCTGGAGCAGTGTAGGTACACCAAGGCATTGTCAGCGTACTAAGTTTTTTGCGCCCAAAAAACAAACTATTCTGAATCACAATCCGGGCAGCAGCATCAGCAGCATGGGTGAATCTCCATTCCATACAGATATCACCAGCAGCATAAATGCGAGGGTTTGTTGTCTGAAGCTTGTCATTGACAATGACCCCTTTTTTGGTGTCATATTGTACGCCTACCGTCTCAAGATTTAAGCCTTCAACATTAGGCGCTCTCCCAACTCCAGCTAGGATTTCATCAACTGTTACTGAAGCTTCTTTTCCATTCGCTTCGTAATAAATAACTTTTCCAGCGCTGCTTGTTTCAACTCGCTTAATTTTGGACTGCAATATTAACTTAATCCCCTCCTGAATAAACGCCTGTTGCACAATTTCGGCTGCATCAGTATCCTCTTTGTCAAGAATATGGGCATTTTTATGTAACAGCACTACTTCTGAACCAAGCCGCTGGAACGCCTGAGCCAGTTCGCAGCCGATAGGGCCACCGCCAATTACTGCTAGTCGTTTTGGTCGTTCTGTGAGGGAAAATACGGTTTCGTAGGTGAGATAACCTGCCTCTTGTAATCCTTCAATCGGAAGGCTAGCTGCACGCGCACCTGTAGCGATAACTGCTTTTTTAAAACGTAATTTCTTTCCCGCCACTTCGATAGTGTCAGAACTAGAAAACCGAGCATCTCCCAAAAATACATCGATACCCAATTTTTGAAATCTTTCAGCAGAATCGTGATGACTAATCCCGGCACGAATTCGCCGTAGCCGCTCCATTACGGCAGAAAAATCAACTTCTGTACCTTCAGGAACGCGAACACCAAATCGCTCTGCATCCCGAATATCTGCAACAACACGAGAAGAGCGAATCATGCATTTTGAGGGAACGCAACCCACATTGAGGCAATCTCCACCCATCAAATGCTTTTCAATTAACGCGACTTTAGCGCCTAAACCGGCTGCACCTGCGGCTGTCACCAGTCCCGCAGTACCCGCTCCAATTACAACCAAATTGTAACGAGGTGCAGGTTCGGGATTAACCCAATCGGGCGGATGTACGTGAGCCACCAAAGTTTGGTTATAGACATCCATTGGTGACACAGTAACCCGTTCAACTCCTAGCTGTGGCATTATAATTCCTCCTGATTAACGCTTTCTTCTAATGCTTTTCGAGCGATGCGCGTAATATAAATCGTCACAGCAACAGTGGCAACAAATCCAACGATGCGAACTACCCATTGGGCTATTTCAGTTTCGGGATTCTTGGGCTGCGCTGCTCCAATTGTGGCAATACTACCAGCTAAAGAACCGATATAAACATACATAATCGTTCCTGGAATCATGCCGATAGAGGCTAAAAAATAATCTTTCAGGGAAACTTGGGTGATTCCAAAAGAGTAGTTTAAAAGGTTGAAGGGAAAGATAGGTGAAAGCCGAGTTAAAAGAACAACTTTGAATCCTTCCTTGGCAACGGCTTGGTCAATAGCTTTAAATTTAGGATTGTTTTCTATTTGCTTGGAAACCCACCCACGAGCCAAATAACGTCCCACGAGGAATGCAGCAGCGGCTCCTAAAGTGGCTCCGATGAAGACGTAAATTGAACCTAAAATTACGCCAAAAACCACACCTGCTCCCAAGGTGAGGATAGAGCCGGGAATGAAGAGTACGGTGGCTAGGATGTAGATGGCAATAAAAGTCACGGGTGCCCAAAATCTCAGACTGTCAATCCACGCCAAAGCGCTCTTCAACTGTTCCTGGACATTAAAATATTTAGCTGCAAAGATGAGGGCAGCGATTAGAGCAGCAACTAGAAAAAAACCAAAAATCCGTTTTATCTTTGAACTGGAGGGGCTTTGTACTGATTCATTCTCCATAACCTACCTTATTAACACAGATATGGAAGCTGATACTTAAAGACTAAGCTCATTTTTACAGTAAAAATTGGGTAATAAATGATTTTTAGCTGAGAATTGATAACGATTCTATTGAAAAAAGCGTTAGATTTTTCTAAAAAGAATCTTAAGATGTCACGCAAAAAGTATTTCTTCGGAAAGATGCGAAAAAGTGGAACTAAACAAAAGCTAGAATGGGTGAAAGCTAAGAGGGGTGGGTGAGTAAGGGGACTGTAAAATACTAGCCTCACCCAGATGCGATCGCTTGCGTCGGCGATTTAGTTATACCATTTCCATTTTTGATGTGCTAAATGAAGCTCCTCCTAACTCCCCAAGAGGATAAACGGAGAACAGATGTGTAGTATCAGCACCTTGAATTGGAATTAACTGTACGTAAAATTCTAAGATGTTAACCGGAGACCTAAAGACATGGATGAGGAAATCATTAAACAACTGAACATGGAAGTTGAAGCAATGAGCTTCAACGAGTTAAACGAACTTGGCAATAGAGCAGTTAGTTTAGGGCTGATTTTGGGTCACGGTTATCGAAGTAACCAGTACGAAATCCTTCGCAAAAATGAGGTAGTCATGTTACCACCCAAAGAAGCAGCCGCTTATCTAAAAAAATTGATTGGAGAAGTTGGGGGCTAAATGCTAATAGGTAATGGGAGTAAAATTGGGAATGGGGAAGGTGCATCTACCATTTACTTCCTACTAACAGCTACCAATGACCCGAAATTAGCAATTATCAGTTCTTTATAAATTTGCAGACATGACAAATCAGCAAGTATTTATTTTCGAGGGAGAACGCGCCGGGAATTATGATAAAGACATTCCTTTCTGGGTGCCTGGATATGAGCTGATACACGATTTGTTACAGACGATGTTTCAAGTGCGCCTCCCGGAAGAGTCCTCACTGTTAATTGCTGGTTCGGGTTCAGGTAAAGAACTTGAGATTCTGGGTAAGGCAAATTCCTCATGGCGGCTGCTAGGAGTAGATCCGTCTCCGGAGATGATGAGTATTGCTAGCGATCGCATCCAGAAAGCCGGACTTCAAGAGCGCGTCAGCCTGCATCAAGGCATTGTGTCTGACTTACCTGAAGATATTTTGTATGACGCCGCCACGTTGATTCTAGTCATGCATTTTTTTCCAGATGACGGAACCAAGCTAGCAATGCTTCGCAGTATCGCTCAACGGCTCAAGCCAGGTGCTACTTTTGTGCTGGTGGATTCATACGGAGAGTCGAATTCGGGTCAAGTTGAACGAAAGTTTGAAATCCTAAAGAATTACGTTCTCAAAAAAGGTATTCCTCCAGAACAGGTACAGCAGAGACTCGAAAATATTCCCAAAAATATCCACTTAGTGCCGGAAGAGCGGATCGTTGCGCTGCTTGAAGAGGCTGGTTTTGGGATGGTGGAACGCTTCTATAGTGCCTTACTCGTCGGTGGTTGGGTTGCAAAACGCGGGGAATAACACACTGGTTGCGGGCAACCTTTACCTGTAGCTATTATTCTCAGTGCCTTCTCTGTTTTTATATAAGATTCAACAATTCGTCCTCTTGCGATTCTTCTGCTTTGCGAATCTTCTCCAGTTCGCTTGGGTGTTTCCATTTGCTGCCTTCGTTCAATCTGTAGATATTAGTACGACCCTTTTCGTTTTTTTCCTTCCGCAGAATTCCTGCCTGACAAAGAGTTTTCAGGGCTTGCAAAACTGTGCGCTGGCTTATCCCACAAACTTCTGCCATCTTTGCTTGACTGGCATAACAACCTTCTGCCTTGGACTCCCTACGTGCTACGTGAGCTAGTACCCGAAACTCATAGATATTCAAGCCATATTCATCCAGCTCTCTACGAACAAGAATTGTTCCTTTGTCATCTGGGGGAGGTTGCCAATTCTTGGGAGGCTTAGGATGCTTCTGGCGACGGGGCTTTTGTGACATAGCTATCTGATAACTCACCAGTACGCTGATATGATTGGCTGTTTTTGTAAAGTTTTGTATCCTTTTTTTTGACTTGATCCAGATCCTTTAGCACTCAGCAGCCTTGCACAGGGATTCCTTTATCCGGGAATTCCTTAAAAGGTCTTTACTTACAAGTAGTCTCCTTTGTACGCATCTGACAACATTAATAGTACGCATCATACAACATAATCAATACGCATCTAGACACATAGCTAAGTACGCATCATACAACATAATCAATACGCATCTAGACACATAGCTAAGTACGCATCATACAACATATTAGAGCTGCTGGACACTTTATTTGGTAAGGGATACAGTGAAAATACGAACGGATTCGCCTCTAGGGTTGCAGTCATGGAGCCAATGCTATTTTGGGCAAAGAAAAACTCCCGACTCCAACCATAGAGGGGAACCGGGAAGCAGTAATTCATTACATGACCATTATGACCTCAAATCGTGAAACTCTGGAAACGCTGCGTGTAGCGAAAGAATTTGCTGATATGTATGGCGTAGAACGGCTGGATTATCTGATGAAATTTGCTGAGATTGCTCAAAATCCTCCGGAAAGCAAACAATCTCCTGCAAATGCTAACGCTGACCAAATCCTGCAGGCGGTGGAAGCTGTCGGAATAGAACTTAATCCTTGGCTAGAGGATTTAATTATAAGTTCCAGTGTTGAAGTGGTTTGGGATGCGATCGCAGTGCTGAAGGCATATCGTCAGCGAGGAATGCTAGTGCGGAACCCCGAAGGGCTACTGGTTGAGGCTATCCGAAATCGATGGAAGCCCGATCTAGCTGCATAAAATTATCCTCCATTCATCTCATCCATCTACTCCGAATGGTATTAACTATCGGGGATTGAGGCAAACGACTATCCAGGTTAATTGTCTGGGTAGTCGCTGGTTTGCCTAGACAATCTCAAACTCTAGCTGATGACTTCCCTGAAAGTTATGGGTGAAATGATCAACTACATTGGTATCGCTGAGTTCAAGATTGTAGAAATCTACAAATTCATGCTCAAAATATGGCCCAGCGTGCCAAGTTCCGACTTCTAACTTGATAAAGCAATTCCCTGGAATGCGGAAAGCTGTAATGTCTTCTAATGCCGGTTCGTCAGTATTATTATTTGGGGGCGCAACCGCGATTAACCAGTCTTTCCCTTCCAGCGAACCTAGACATTGAGTGCATTGGACATGGCGCGTAATTTGGTGAAACTTGCGACCTTTGTGGTGCAGCCGCATAATGTAAAACCGGGGAATTCCATTTTGCAGGTTTAACTGCGCTTCTTCAGAATCATAAAGTTTGCCGTCAACACTTGCAGAGATTACTTGACCATAACGCCGAAAATTTTCTGGTGTTATCAATTCTGCCGGTAATTGTTGCACTGTTTGTGATGGATTCATATCAAATTTGCTTGTATTTTTATCATTTTATCGGCTATTTTAATCCGAAAAAACTAACCAAATTACCCACAAACTGGAAGTCTGGGGCTATACAAACTAAGTCCGCCTACGCGGACTCAATTCAGCCTGGGTCGGCAGGCTTTGTTTGTGTAGCCGCGATTTCAATCGCCAGGTATTTTGCTTATTCAGTTTTGGTTTTGTATGGAATAATTGAAGCTTGTTTTTCCCCATCGCTTGGTCTTGTATACCACCAAGCCCAAGCGATTAAGACTGCTTGGAAGGGAAGTCTGACGGCTTGGAACCAAGGTGAGCTTGGGATAGGATTGAGGTCGATGTGATTCACTGCCATGTTGATATTGGCAGGGAAAACAAAGATAAAAAGAGCAAGCAGTCCCCAAGCAGCCGCATGACTTACGGGAGGAACTAATAATCCAATCCCACCCAGGATTTCAAAAAAGCCGCTGATATAAACCAGTTCCAGAGGGTAAGGAAGTTGCGACGGCACGAGTTTAACAAATGGTGCTGGGATGGCAAAGTGCGCTATGCCGACGCCGATGATACACACACACAGAATCACTCGCAACAGTTCTTTGTTCTTTTTGATGTATTCCATCTCACCCTATACAGACTAACGATTAGAATCTGCTGACAAATTTTGTCGCTTCTTCAGTTTATTCAGTTTGATGTTACTTTGTTTTCAGCCAACAGTTGGAAAAATAGACTGGCGTTAGCATAGCGATCGCATCCCGGAATCGCGCAAAATTAAGACTATCTATCTGAGGGCGATCGCATGATGGAATATAGTCGGCGCAAATTTCTCCTGTACGGTTCAGCTACCTTGGGTACCAGTCTGTTGCTGAAGGCTTGCAATGGCAGTCCTACCCCAACAGAAACAGCAGCTAGCGGGGATACTTCTGCTAAAACGGGTAAGGATTTAAAAGTTGCCATCGTTTTGCCAGGGATTATCACAGATAAAGCTTGGAACCAGGCTGGCTATGAAGGCGTGACAACTGCTAAAGAACAGCTAGGAGTTGAAATTGCTCACGTTGAGAAGGTGGAACAAGCGGATCAGGCAGAAGCTTTGTCAGATTTTGCGCGTCGTGGCTACAACTTAGTGTATGCCCACGGGGGACAATTTGATGCGGCGATTGAGCAGGTAGCAGCGCAATTTCCGAAGACGTTTTTTGTCGGTGTCAATGGTACGGTGAAAGGCGATAACATGGCGTCTTTGCGAATCGATCATTTGCAAACCAGTTATCTGTGCGGCATCATAGGTGCCTTGATGACAAAATCAAATAAAATGGCTTATCTAGCGGCTCAATCTTTTCAAGCAACTGATGAAGAATTGCGGGGATTAGAGTTAGGCGCGAAGTCTGTTAAACCAGATATTAAAATCGCTGCCAGTTATACGGGCGATTGGAATGATGCGGCTAAGGCGAAGGAAGCGACGCAAGCGTTGATTTCTTCAGGCGTTGATGTGATTTATCAGTGGCTGGATAATGCTTCTCCTGCGGTGCTGCAAACCGCCGCTGAGAAGGGAGTTTTTGCTTTCGGCAATACCACAGATCAACTGGATGTTGCGCCAAAGGCAGTATTAACCAGTGCGGTGAAGCGAATTGACTTAGCGATCGCATACTTAGCCGATCTTGCTGTGAAAGGCCATCTAAAAGGTGAGATTTATACAATTGGTTTGGAAAATCCTGAGATTCTCTATCTTGGTAAATTTGGGGCAATGGTGCCAAAAAATGTAGAGGAAAAAGCACTTAATACGAAGCAGGCAATATTAGCTAAGAAAGTTACATTTGAGGCGTGTAAAGAGGGGGGAAAGGATACTCGGTGTGTGAAGCAAGCTTAATTCAGTTGATATCTCTTCGCTTATCACCCGTCGGGGAATCAATTCCCCGGCGGTATATTGGCTAAGCCAATTAGCAAAAAATATTAAAAATGACTTATTTACGTCTTGAAGGTATTACCAAACGCTTTGGCACCTTTATCGCTAATAACAACATAAATTTGAGCGTTAGTTGCGGATCTATTCATGCTCTGCTGGGCGAAAACGGAGCTGGTAAAACTACTTTGATGAATATCCTTTGCGGACTTTATCAGCCAGATTCCGGTCAAATCTACTTGCAAGATAATCTAGTGCAAATTGCTTCAGCAAGTGATGCGATCGCGCAGGGGATTGGTATGATTCACCAGCATTTTATGTTGGTGCCGCAACTGTCAGTAACCGAAAATATTATTCTTGGAACTAGCTTCGATTGGCGGCTAGATATAAAAGAGAAAGCGCAGGCGATCGCGCAACTCGCTCAATCTTATGGTTTAGAAGTAAATCCATTAGCAAAAGTGGGAGATTTACCTGTAGGAGTTCAGCAACGGGTAGAAATTCTCAAGGCACTTTACCGCAAGGCAAAGTTGCTGATACTTGACGAACCAACAGCGGTATTAACGCCGCCAGAAGTAAAAATATTAGCTGCTATTTTACGCCAACTGGCTGATGATGGACACACAATTATTTTTATCAGTCATAAGCTAGAAGAGGTGATGAATCTTTGCGATAGTGTCACGGTGTTGCGGCGGGGTGCGGTAGTTACGACCACTACAACCGCAGATACTAACACTCAAGAATTAGCCCGATTGATGGTAGGTAGAGAAGTCTTATTTCAACTGAATAAATCTGCTCGTTACTCTGGTGAAGTAGTGTTAGAAGTGCAGAAGTTACAGGTGCAGGATGAGCGGAATTTGCTGGTTGTAAAAGATGTATCTTTTGAACTCCACGCAGGCGAAATACTAGGAGTTGCGGGTGTTGATGGCAATGGACAGCGAGAGTTGGCAGATGCGATCGCCTCTTTACGTCCTGTAACTGCGGGAACCATCCGGAGATCCCCCTCTAACTCCCCCTTCAAAAGGGGGAGGACAGGAAGAATTACAGCTTATATTCCAGAGGATAGGCAGAAAATGGGTTTGGTGATGGGATTTAGCATTGCTAGAAACCTGATTCTCAAAGTTTTTAACTTTCTGCCATTTTGCCGCCGCTGGTTACTCCAGGATGAGGTAATGAATCATCATGCGGCTGAGGCAATGCAAAACTTTGATATTCGCGCCGAAAATCCCTCGATTAAAGTTAGCCAATTATCCGGCGGTAATCAACAAAAAGTGGTGTTAGCACGAGAACTTTCTGGCAATCCAGCCTTGATTGTGGCGATGCAACCGACACGCGGTTTAGATGTGGGTGCGACAGAATATGTGCAGCAACGCTTATTAGCTGAACGAGAACGAGGTGCGGCAATTTTATATATTTCGACAGAATTAGAAGAGATTATGGCAATGAGCGATCGCATTGCCGTCATGTATGAAGGACAATTCGTTGATATCTTGGATGCTGCCACTGCCACGGTGGAACAAATTGGTTATTTAATGACTGGTGGCATCTCGGCGAGTGTTGAAGGGTAGCGATCGCGATCGCTGTTATGTACGATTGAGAAAAAACTATTTGGAGGTCAATTTATGGCTACCCTTCACCTGCAAAACGTACCCGATGATTTGTATGAAAAGCTACAACAACTCGCTGCATCTCATAATCGCTCAATTGATGCACAAGTCATTACTCTGTTAGAAAGCGCCTTGCCAACCGAGACAAAGCCACCCCAAGACAACGCACCCAAAAAGTCTGTAAAAGAACTCTTGGCTGACATCAATCGCCGTCGAGAGTTGTTGCCTACCGATCTTGGACTACCTGATAGTACCACCTTACTTAGAGAAGACCGCGACAGATGACAACTCCTCTCCGGTGCGTTGTGGATGCAAGTGTGAATATCAAGCAATTTATTCCAGATCCACTATCCCGCAAAGTAGTAGGACTGTTTGCTCACCTTGCCTATCCTCAGACGGAATTCTATGTGCCTGATTTGTTTTATATCGAATCGGCTAACATTATCTGGAAGTATGTCCGCGCAGGACGTTACGATGCTGCTCTGGCTCAGAGAAATTTAGCCGATCTTAAAGCTTTTCCGTTGCAGGTTGTCTCCACTGCTGATTTGATGGAGGAGGCTGTTAATATTGCCTTTGCTTGTGGAATTTCTGCTTATGATGCGAGTTATGTTGCCCTTTCTCAACAAGTTAGTGCTACGCTACTGACTCTCGATGAGAAGTTGGTGAGGGCTGTAGCTGCTACGTCTTATGATGTTCGCTCGTTTCATGATTTTACAATTCCACCTTTGCCCTCACTGTAGCTTTTAAAAAAGCAAAGCCTCAATCAACTTATGAGTATCTTTAAGTTGCATTGCAGTGGCGTACTAATGTCAATTCATTAATATCTTAGTTGAAAGTTGTGTCAACAGCGATAGTTCTTTCTCAAGTATCTTCTAAAGTGTTGGAGAAGCTAAAAGAAAATCCTTATGCATATGATGTATTTTTTGAGGCAATAACCATATCTGATCCCAATGATTGGCAAGAATTTAAGTCTGTTTTTTACCACCAGGACTTTGACGAATTTAAAGCCGATGTTCCTCGCCTTTTGGCTGAGGGTAAAAATAGATGGTTATATCTTGGGGAGAATTGGCAACTAATCCAATTTTATCTTACAGCTACTTGTGGAGAAGAAGATTTAATTTTCCCAAATAGTTATAGCAAGGATGAAAATGATTTACTTCGAGTTAATGCTGTCACAAGTGTGAATTACCTGAAATATGAAAGGTATATAAGATACTTTACTGTTGATGAAGTCAAGGAGGTAGCAGAAGAATTATCGAGAGTTGCACAAGAAAATGATAGGGAAAGACTAAGAAAAATATGTCAAAAAGCTAAAGTAAATTTTCGGGAAAGAGAATATGAAGATTGGCTTGAATATACTGATTTGTTTAACGAATTGATAGATTATTACAAAGATGCTGCCGAAAAAGAAAATGCAATGTTAATATCTATTGGTTGATGGTGTTAATAGGTAGTAGGTAAAAATTAAACAATAACCCGCAATGACGAAAATTAATGGGATTCAATCCGTTATATTGCCAATTTTATCGCCGCTGGTAGCGATCGCAATCAGTTAATATAGTACAAAATTACTAAATTGCGTTTCTAAGGAATAGCCAACTATGGGCATAGAAGCAAAGTTCAAACAAGTATCTCCATACCTGCTGGAAAAGCTAAAAAAATATCCTGACTTTGCACAATTGTTTTTTGATGCAAAATACCTGCCTGACTCACCTTTGTGGCAAAAGTTTACAATTAATTCAGATGATCCTGACGATGTTGAGTTGTTTGACGAGTACTCAAATTTTGCGGCAAAGACGTTGCAGAAATTAGCGGTAGAGACGTTGCAGAAATTAAAGGAGGAAAAGCCAGAGGAATTTGAGAAGCTTAAAGCAGATATACCTGTGATTATTGAAGAAGGGAAAGCTGAATATTTTGACGCTGATAAAACATGGCGTGAAATACACTTTTTACTCACAGGATATGATTACTCGGTTCGTCTCAACTTTTTAGTAGGAGAGAATGAGGAGGATGGTCTGCCTTCAATCAATGCTGTTTTAAGTGGAAACGAAATAGAACACGAGGCAACATACGGGTTGGTAAGATATTTGACGGCTGATGAAGTTAAGCAAGTAGCAGAGGCGTTATCAAAATATTCCCATGCAATGATTAAGGAAAGGTTGAAATTTAGAGGATGGCAAGAAGATTATTTCGATCATTTATTCGATTATAAGTACTATCCGCTTGTGAGATATTACCAAGATGCTGCTGAGAAGGGAAATGCAATGTTTCTCTACTTAAGTTAGATGATTTTATGCAAACTAATCGGATTCAACCTGTACTGCTGCCAATTTTATCGCCCCTAGTAGCGATCGCATCCGCCCTCATCGTCGGCGCTATTCTTATCTTGCTGGCAAAGGCGAATCCCATCACCGCCTACAGCATTCTATTTAAAGAATCTCTCGCAGACTACTACGGCTTTGCCAATACCATTGCAAAAACCGCACCGTTGCTGTTAGCGAGTTTGGGGGTGCTGGTGCCGTTGAAGGCGGGTTTATTTAATATTGGCGCAGAAGGGCAGATTTACCTGGGGGGACTCGGTAGCGCCTTGGTGGGGTTGTATCTACAAGGATTACCCCCATTAATTCACGTACCGCTGGCGCTGCTGGGGGGATTTCTTTTAGGGTCAATTTGGGGATTAATTCCCGGTTATCTGAAAGCGGTGCGCGGTGTAAATGAGGTGATTACCACGCTGCTACTCAATTATGTGGCGCTGAACTTTGTCGGATATCTGGTGAATAATCCTTTGAAGGCACCAGGTGCGCCGAGTGCCTATTCTCCTTTAATCGCAGAATCCGCCCGATTACCGATTATTTTGCCCCAAACTCAAGCTCATGCGGGGATTTTTATCGGATTACTCGCTACAGGATTATTGTGGGTATTGCTGACGCGATCGCCTTTAGGATACCAAATCGAAGCCGTCGGACAAAATCCCATAGCCGCCCGTTACGCCGGGATGTCGGTAGAACGCACTATCATCGCTGTGATGGCATTTGCTGGAGGATTAGCAGGATTAGCAGGTGCGGGTGAAGTCATGGGGCTGAAATATCGGCTATTCGACCGTTTTTCACCCGGCTATGGATTTGACGCGATCGCGATCGCACTCCTGAGTCGCGGTAATCTTGCCAGTATCGTCCTCACTTCCCTATTCTTCGGTATCCTCCGCAGCGGCGCAAACGTCATGCAACGCAGCGCAAACGTTCCCGTTACCGTCGTTTACGCCATTCAGGGTTTAACCGTTTTATTTATTGCGATTAGTTTTGCAGTTGAACGTCAAATGAAGCTCAAGACTTAATTTTTAATTATCTGTAAACCGGCAGCGTGAAGTGAAAAATACTGCCCTTATCGAGATTTGAGTCTACCCAAATCTGCCCATAATGCGCCCGAATAATCCGCTGGCATAAGCCAAGACCAATCCCATACCCATCTCTTGCTTTGTCTCGCTCTAGGCGATAGCGATCTTCAAAGATACGCTCTTGATTCTCCGCAGGGATACCAAAACCCGTGTCGCCAACGCTCACCTGAATTTTCTGAGTCGTGCGGTGCAGCATTGCAACTTGAATCCTGCCACCTTCCGGCGTGTACTTAATCGCGTTATCCAGAAGGTTGACTATCACTTGGCGCACCCGTTCTTCATCCGCATAGACATAGGGCAAATCCTGGGGAATATCGGTTTCCAAAGATTGAGATTTCCCCTGACACCGAGCTTTCAGTGAATTAATGACCTCATGACAAAGTGCCCCCAAGTCTAACTTATGCGGTTGAATATGCAATTGGGCACTCGTACCCCTGGCGGCTTGCAGAATATCTGCGATCATCCGATCCATCGCGCGGATCTGGCTACGAGCCTGCTTGCTTAACTGCTCGGTCAGTGCTGGTGTTAGCTTGGCGTGTCTGTTGCTATTGTTTGTATTTAAGCTTAATTCCAAGGTTTCCATTGCCAGAGAGGCGGCTGTTAGGGGACTCCGCAGGTCGTGAGCTAACATGGCGAGTACCCGGTCTTTGAACTGTAGCTGCTCCAGCAGTTCTTCTTTTTCTTTCTTGAGGCGAAAAATTTCGTCAGACAGTTGAATCAGTTCTGCGGAATGAGCAACAGACCGAATCGCTAAATTTTCTGTCGCAGTGGTCGGTAAATCTGTCTCCCGTTCCCGTGCTAAAGTCTCCTGGTATTCTTCAGCACACAGTTGCCAGCGAGGCCAACAATTCTTTAGTTGAGCGATCAAATTACTCCCAGCGAGCGTCTGTCGGGGTTCTGGATGAATCTTGATCAAGGCTGGGGTTGCCACCAGTTTAAAGTGTTCGGCTAAATACGGCTGCTCCCCCACCTCGACCATCTGAAGTTCAAAAGGAACCTCAGTCTTTAAGCTCTCCAGATACGTTTGGATTTGCTGGATCTGTTTACGCGAACCCGGACGCTCATCGACAAACAGCAGTAACTGTAGCGACGCTTCAGAATGGGTAGGTTTTTCAAGAGCTGCCTTTATGTAATCTGGTTTCAGCACTGGGAACCAACCGATGACACTTTAATTCTTAGGGGTATTGACTGAGAGTGGACGAGATGTGAAGATCCGCTTTCAATTTAATATCTATTTAACATTTATAAACGATTGTGAGTGATGTTGTTGAAATTACACAAGCAGCCAGCGTTACGGATGGTGATCGGTACAGCGATCGCATTTTTTTTATTGGTGCTCATTTTCACCCTACATCGGCACTTCACCTTTTATTCCTCCTACGATCAAGGCATTTTTAATCAAGTCTTCTGGAACGGCATTCACGGTCGCTTCTTTCAGAGTTCCCTTTCTTCGCAGCTTTCTACCAACGTCGTCCACAATGGCGAAGTCCCAGAAGTTTTTTATCACCGCTTAGGGCAACACTTCACCCCAGCCCTTTTGCTGTGGCTACCCTTGTATGCCCTGTTTCCGTCACCCGCAACTCTCACTGTTTTGCAAGTTACGCTCGTAACCGCTGCCGGTTTGGTTCTATACGTTCTCGCTCGACAGCATCTGGAACCGGGGATTTCTGCCCTAATTACCATCAGCTTTTACGGCGCTAATGCCGTTCTTGGCCCTACCTTAGCTAATTTCCACGATATTTGCCAAATTCCCCTCTTTACCTTTGGATTGCTCCTGGCAATGGAAAAGCGCTGGTGGTGGCTATTTTGGGTGCTGGCGGTTTTGATTCTGGCGGTTCGGGAAGATTCGGGTGTGAGTCTGTTTAGTATCGGGTTTTACATGATCCTGAGCAAACGCTATCCCAGAGCAGGTCTTGCCGTCTGTACCCTGAGCTTTGCTTACATGATTGTCCTCACCAATCTGATCATGCCGCTGTTTTCCGAGGATATTTCTCAGCGGTTTATGATGGAGCGGTTTGGGCAGTATGCGGATGGCGAAGAAGCTTCTACCCTGGAAATTATCTGGGGAATGGTGAGCAACCCTTGGCGGCTCATCGTCGAGCTGTTTTCACCCTTCTTTGGCACGATTAAGTATTTACTAGGTCAATGGTTGCCCCTGGCTTTTGTGCCAGCGATTTCTCCGGCTTCTTGGATGGTTGCGGGATTTCCTCTGTTGAAACTTTTATTAGGGAAGGGACAGTCGGTTCTCGCCATTAATATTCGCTATGCGATGACAATCGTGCCGGGGTTATTTTACGGGGCGATTCTCTGGTGGGCAGGGCAAAGCGACTTTAGAATCTGGATAAGAGATTTTAAATGGGGGCGAAAAGCTCAGACATCAGAGAGGGGTGAGGCTGAGGTTGCAGATAATTATCCCAAATCGGTTTCGCCGTCGTTTCGGCGTTTTTGGATCGTCTGTCTCTGCCTTTCAATATTTTTTACGCTCACTTCTAACCCCAATCGAACTTTTTACTTCCTGATCCCAGATTCTATTCAGCCTTTGGTTTATGTCCCCGCAACACGGCAGTGGGAACACGTTAGCCAAGTTCGCCCTTTATTGGCTCAGATTCCGCCTGACGCCAGTGTAGCGACTACGACCCATCTCGTTCCCCATCTTTCGGGTCGCCGCGAAATCATCCGCTTTCCTTCTTTGCAACTCCGCAATGATGCTGGTGAAGTGGTGAATGTGGATTACATTATTGCTGATTTGTGGCAAGCGCAGCAGTATCAAGTTGCGTTCAATGAAGAACGCGGATTATTGCAACAGAGTGTTCCCACGATCGATCGGCTGTCCGGTAGTGGGGAGTATGGCATCATTGACTTCAAAGATGGCGTTATTTTGATGCAAAAAGGAGTTGCCTCGAATGAGCAAGCGATCGCAAGGTGGCAGGCATTTCGCCAACAGATTTCCCCAACTTAAATTCGTCTTTTGTCGCATCTAGCGACAGACTAAGCGATCGCACGCACCGAGTCATTCCATATCATCCCAGCAACATCCGCATTCCCACGGAAGTCAGCGATGTTCCCAAATGGCAATATAGATTGCACATAATGCCGTCTTTTTCACATTCTTTTCCACAATGAAACTGATGGTCAAGCGCATCAGTAGTAGGGGGATTAATTAATTTAAGGGTTATTGTGGAAAAACCGGATAAGC
This sequence comes from Coleofasciculus sp. FACHB-1120, assembly GCF_014698845.1. Taxonomy (NCBI): domain Bacteria; kingdom Bacillati; phylum Cyanobacteriota; class Cyanophyceae; order Coleofasciculales; family Coleofasciculaceae; genus Coleofasciculus; species Coleofasciculus sp. FACHB-1120. Next base: position 43,535 of record NZ_JACJTV010000007.1, read on the forward strand.
AATTGAAGTGTCTTTTAAAGTTTATTGGGGGCAAACTTCGGTATTGAAATGTTTATTCGTCAGCGCATTAAGAGCTAGCGGTAGGATGAAGACGATTGAGGGATAGAGCCAGAAAAGCCATAAACTTAAGGCTTCACATTTCAAAATTTATTTTTTTCTTACTTTTGACTCGATTAACTGTTTAGCCCTCAAATAAAAGCAACAATAGAAATAGATTGAGTGTCTATCTCTGCTCAGAGTTAAAAGATTATTTAAATCGATAAGACCCTTCTTGTCCCAAGGAGGCGACTATAATTTTTAGAACTATGCCGATTTGTAGCGATTTGTAACTGATATGGGGAGATTGGGGAAATGAAGATTTTAGTCTTGACTTGGGAATTTCCGCCGCGCATTGTCGGGGGAATTGCCCGCCATGTAGGGGAGTTATATCCAGAACTGATAAAACTGGGGCATGAAGTCCACTTGCTGACAGTGGAATTTGGTCACGCGCCGCTGTACGAGGTGGTAGATGGTGTCCACGTGCATCGGGTGCCAGTCGGTTACGGTTATGACTTCTTTCACTGGGTCGTGAATTTGAACCAGAGCATGGGGATTCACGGCGGTAAGCTGATGATGGAAGATGGCCCATTTGATTTGATCCATGCCCACGATTGGCTGGTGGGAGATGCCGCGATCGCTCTCAAGCACAATTTTAAAGTGCCGCTGATTACGACGATTCACGCCACCGAATTTGGTCGTTACAACGGCATCTACAACGACGACCACCGCTACATTAGCGGCAAAGAAAAACTTCTCGCCTATAACTCTTGGCGGATTATTGTTTGTACCAACTATATGCGCCAAGAAGGAGAACGAGCGCTAGAAACTCCTTGGGACAAAATGGATGTGATTTACAATGGCATCCGACCGGAAAAGAAACCGCGTTGGCACGAGTTTGATGCGTTGAACTTCCGTCGCCAGTTTGCCGATGATCGGGAGAAAATTGTCTACTATGTGGGTCGAATGTCCTACGAAAAAGGCGTTTCCGTGTTGTTGAATGCTGCCCCGAAAGTCCTTTGGGAAATGGGGGGCAATGTCAAATTTGTGATTATTGGCGGCGGCAATACTGACCCCCTGAAGCAGCAAGCTTGGAATTTAGGCATTTGGGACGACTGCTATTTCACGGGCTTTATGTCGGATGCCGACCTAGATAAATTCCAAACGGTTGCCGACTGCGCTGTATTTCCCAGCCTCTACGAACCTTTTGGCATTGTTGCCTTAGAAAGCTTTGCCGCCCGCGTGCCCGTTGTAGTATCAGACACAGGGGGCTTACCAGAAGTCGTGCAACACACGAAGACTGGGGTTGTTACCCAGACGAACAACTGGGATTCTCTTGCCTGGGGCATCTTAGAAGTGCTAAAAAATCCGGGTTACGCCCAGTGGCTTGTTGACAACGCTTATGAAGATTTAGAGCGTCGGTTCAGCTGGTCGAAGATAGCCAAACAAACTGAAGCAGTTTATCAAAGAGTCGTGCAAGAGCGATCGCATATTCACTGGCCTTAATCAAAGGTTAAAGGATATTCTGCGTTCCCAAGCTGAATCTGAAACCAGAAATTGGAGACTCTGCATCAGGACTATCGCGAAAATTCATCAATTCCAGCCATCCGCAGCTGACCCGCTTGATTTGCCTGCCAGACTCTACCGCTTGTCACATCTAGGCAAGTCAGCCAACCTTCACCATAAACCCAGGTATCGATACAGATAGCGTGACCGAGATTGACCGGCACGCCACTTCTTTGACTGGTATGTCCACAAATCATCGTTTTACCGGAAAAGTGGGGCGCAGGGTTGTTAAACCGTTCCCAGAACAACATAAACTCAGGTTGTTCAGATAGAGGCAGGTCAGGATAGGCGTTGGCGTGTACAAAAAAGTGAGTGTCTATTTCGTGCCATTTCACGCACGCATTTTTTACAAAATCCCAATGGATATGGGGGATATTTGACAGGTCATACTCATTGCTATCTGGCGAGTATGAATCTAAGGTCTTGTCACCTCCCCCGCAGTACACCCATCTGTGCATTTCTTTGCTGCTAGTATGAGCTTTCAGCATCATCACTTCGTGATTGCCGAGTAAAGCCACCAGTTGTCCGGTGTCATGCAGTGCAATCAGCCGGTTAATTATCCCTTTGGAATCTGGCCCGCGATCTACATAGTCGCCCAGAGTGACTAATTGATCCTCTGGCTGCAACTTCACGGCGGCAAGCAGCGTATCAAACGCTATCGAACAGCCGTGAATGTCGCCAATGGCAAGAATTCGCACTATGCAATCAATCCTTCAGGAGCAGCTGACGGCGGTGAGCATGCAACATCTGAAACTCGCGCCCCGTCACTTGCTCTAGCATGAAGACGATATGCTCCGGTTTCAGCACAGTTCCATCGTTTTGGCAACTGCCTAAATAGCGCAGAACAACAGAAGACTTTTCCTCCCGCAGTTCCCCGCTTTCTTCGCGTTCTACAGCGCTAACGCTAGGGCGTCTTCGGGCTTTGTTAACTTCCAATTCAAACAAGCGATCGCGCAGATTTGTCTGTTTCTTCTTCCCAGACTTCGTCGTTTGCTCAATTAAAATGCTCTCACTGGCTTTAATCGCCTCTACCCAGCCTTCCCACTCCTCTGGTAAAGCCGACTCAACCGCTGCTACCGTAATCAAATACTCCGCTTTTTCCAACAACTGAGTCGCCGAAGGAGCCTTCAAATCAACTTCTGCCACCCGGTAAACGGGCATATCAGACGGCAACTGGGCAGCTAACTTCTCCTGGAACGTCGCCACATCCATCGCCTGGGTTAGCTCAAAGTCCACAATTTCACCTTCACTGGTTGATCCCAGTGACAGCGCACTCGCTGGAGAAATGCGGGGACTGGGATGAAACCCGCCCGTAAAAGCAACTGGCAATGCCGCCCGACGCACAGCACGGTCAAACAGGCGCACCAAATCTAGATGACTTACCAGCGCCATATCGCCCAGCTTCCCCAACCAAACCCGCAACCGCTGCACCCTATCTGTATTCGGCGTGAAGTGTCCGGCAAATTCTGGAATCGGCAGCGGCTTGATGACAATATTGTGCCCAAAGTCAGTTCCGCAAATGCCACAGTGAGAACAGCCTTCAAAGGAACAATCCGGCACTATCGCAGCTTCTAAAGCCCGTTTCAGGTCAGTGATTAGCCAGTTCTTATCAATTCCCGTATCAATATGATCCCAAGGCAACGGCGCATCGAATTGGGGATTGGGAATTGGGGAGTGGGAATCATCAATGGGTAGCTGTTGATTCCGATTCTCCATCCAGTTCCATTCGCCATTCTCGACAAGGCGATATTTCCAGGTTAAGCCAGATTCTGCGATCGCTTCTCCCCAAGCAGCAAAAGCCCGTTCCACACTATCAAACCAGGCATCCATCCCCGCACCCAGTTCCCAAGCGCGACGCAGCACTGATGCCAGACGCCTATCGCCCCGTCCAATAAAATCTTCCATCGCCGAAAGTCTCACATCGGTGAAGTTTACCTTCACCCCCCTCATCCCGCGAAACTCGTCGCGGAGAAGTTTCTGCTTCTGTTGAAACTCAGTTGTAGAGACAGAGTGCCACTGAAAAGGCGTGTGAGGCTTCGGCGTAAAGTTAGAAATCGTCAGGTTGAAATGCAGACGCTTTCTGCCTTCTGTGCGACATTCTTGGTGTAGCCAACGGAGAGTTTCGGCAATGCCGATCACATCTACATCCGTCTCTCCAGGCAGACCAATCATAAAATACAGCTTAATTTTTTCCCAACCCTGCTCGTAGGCGGTTTTCACTCCCCGCAGCAATTCTGCGTTCGTCAACCCCTTATTGATAATGTCCCGCATTCGCTGGGTTCCAGCTTCCGGCGCGAAAGTCAGTCCACTTTGCCGCGTCCCGCCGAGAATATTGGCAATATCTTCATCAAATCGGTCTACCCGTTGACTGGGTAAAGAGAGGGAAATATTTTCATCTTTGAGGCGATTTTTGATTTCCATCCCCACCGCCGGTAGAGATAGGTAATCCGAACAACTCAAGGAGAGTAGGGAAAACTCGTTATATCCCGTCGCCCGCATTCCCTTTTCAATTGCCTCTACGACTTCCTGCGGTTCCACATCCCGCGCCGGACGAGTCAGCATTCCTGGCTGGCAGAAGCGGCAACCGCGAGTACAGCCGCGCCGCACTTCAATGGTCAGTCGGTCGTGGACTGTCTCCACATAAGGCACTAGCCCGATGGAATAAGCTGGCAAGGGGGCAGCAACTCGCCGTAAAATCCGCTGGGGTACATCCGGGCGATTGGGATGGACTGAGCCATCTTCTGCCATGTCGTAGAACTGTGGCACATATACGCCGGGTACTTGTGCCAAATTCAGCAATAGTTGTTCTCGACTGAGGTGAGCTTTTTTGGCTTTTTCCACTACCCAGCCAATTTCTGGTAGCACTTCCTCGCCATCTCCCAGAGCCAAGAAATCGAAAAAGTCTGCGTAAGGTTCGGGATTCGAGGTTGCGGTCTGTCCCCCAGCAAAAATCAGGGGATAATTCCAGAGAAAATCTTCACTTTCCCCTGCGTCTGTGCTGGTGAGCCTTTCTCGCCACGTCAGAGGAATCCCGGCCAAATCAAGCATTTCCAGGATATTGGTGGCTCCTAGCTCGTAGCTGAGACTAAAGCCCAAAATGTCAAAATCTGTAAGACTTCGCCGCGACTCCACGGCAAATAGGGGCGTCTGTGTTTCTCGGAGTTTCGCCGCTAAATCTGGGGCTGGTAAATATGCGCGATCGCACAGTTGCCCCAACTGAGCATTCAATATGTTGTAGAGAATAATATGCCCAAGATTCGATGCACCCACTTCATAGATTTCTGGGTATGTCAGAACCCAGCGTACCGCCGCCGCTTCCCAAGGTTTGTGGACGGCTCCTAGCTCGTTTCCTAAATAACGAGCTGGTTTCTGTATCTCTGCTGTAAGTAGTTTCTCGACTGCGATCGCCACTGCAAAACGCTCCCCTGCTTCCAGTGCCTCAGATTCAACCCTAGCACCAATTCAGGTTTAGCACTCAGCAACAGCGCTTAACTTCTCAGTTTTTCCTTCAAAAGTATTTGCTCGTTCCTATACTCCAATATTTGCTTCTAAGGCGGCAGGACTTTCAAAAATTTCAAATACTCCGTCAAGTTGAGCCAGTTCAAAAATCATCCGAATGGAGGCTGAAACCGAAGAGAGGCTGAACCGCCGTCCTAGACTGTGTGCTAAACGGTGGGCTGAAACAAGCGCCATCAAGCCAGCACTATCCAGGAACTCTACTTGTGCCATATCAACTAGCACAATGGATTGATCGGGAGAGGAAACAGCTTCTGTCAATTGACCTTGAAACTCAACCGCATTCGATGCATTGATGTGACCTTGGGGGCGAATAACTGCAACGTTGGGGCGAACTAGCGTATTTTGCATGACAATATCCTGTTTCAACTCTAAACAAAACTTTGTGTAATAGCTTCGACAATAAACGGTAAATATGATATTGGCTACCCCCTTTTAGGTAATTTGCTAAATCTTCATTAGTTACCTCCTTTTATATAAAGTTTTCAATAAGATTTAGTGAAATAGTGTTCCTTAATACGGACTTTCTAGAAGTTCTACATTAAGAAAAACTCAATATCTGTCTTTTCAACTTGCTGCATCTAACCAAAGACAGATGTATCCTTTGTATAATCCTATGCGAAGCGCATTTCTGCAAGGCAGGGGCTAAGGTCTTCAAACAGACATCCGTTGCGATTCTTCCCGCCATGAAAGCTCATCAGCGATAATATTATTGCTATTAAACATCAACTCCGAAGCCTCATGGAGTTGTCAGAAATTATTTAAAAAATCAGCGGTAATTGCGGCGAACCTCACAGTGATTTAGATCACCTTGAAGTCTAGTTTTAGATCACTGGCTCATCTATATATTCAACTGATAATTTTTAAGTGCGGGGTTCTATCGGTTTTTATGAGAACTACATACGCGATTCGTCAACTGGTAGAAAAAGCTCTCTATATTAAGAAATTAACTCCAGATATAGAGAACGAAATAAACTATGAATTGACCAGAATGGGTCACATTTCTGACGTTGATTATGAGGCACTGGAATTACTCATGTCAGAAATGGATGCCGGTCGAATTCAACTTGTGCCGAGTGCATAAGTAAAATCAAAAATCAAAGGCAGATTTAGTCGATGGCACGAGACAATACTTGTGCCTTTGGAATCTTTTTAGATCAATCTCTTATCCCTTTGACTCACCTGGCGGTAAACTGTCTAATTGTTGGCAATTCAACGGGCAGCGATCATTGCCTATCAAACTTCGGAAGAACTTCCAGGGGTGATTTTAGGCTATCAAAACCGCCGCAACATCATCGTCGAAGGATTACAAGCCCAAGCCTTAGAATGGTCTATTGAGCCTCCCAAAGCAACTCTCTATATTTGGGTACCCGTTCCCAAAGGTTATACTTTAACGGAATTTGTCACCCTGTTACTGGAGAAATGCGGTCTGATTGTGCCCCTGGAAACGGGTATGATACTGTTGAGGAAGGCTTGCTGATTGCTCTCACCGTGGTAGATGAACGGATGCGCGAAACGATTCAACGGGTGAGAGATGCCGGAATTCGCTACGAAGCCTGAAAATCACTCTGATTAGCTTGCCAAACTTGGTGGACAAACCAACTGAGTTGCCGATGGGCGTCTGAGGCGTCCGCTGTCGCATCTGGGGCGTCCAGTTGCATTAACAAGGGAATCACCTCGGTATCCAGTGCTGGTCGAAACAACGTTACAGGCCATACTAGATCGGCACCCTGACGCAAATCGTACAGCGTTGGTAACACGTTGCCACTATTGTCTGGAACGATAGTAAGCATCAAAGGACGCACCCAACATATTTGCCGCGAATCGACAACTTGTATCACGTCAGCGTACAGGCAAGTATTTTCATGGTCTAAACAAACAATCTGACAAGGCTGAAAGTTAGGAGTGGAATTGTTTGAGGCTTGCTTCACAATCAGGAATGAGGAATGGCTAACGCGAGTTGTTTCTTTATTGTACGAAGTTGGTTGGCTGCCCTCAGAAGTCCCAGCGATTAGAAATCGCGGCTATACAGAAGAAACCCGACGAAAGCGAGAAAAGATGAGCGATCGCTTCTGATGATAATAGATAGATGTTTATATTCTTGCCACAAGAGAGACGACTAGACTACATCTGTGTAATCTCCGTATCTCACGGCTAATCTATGGAACCTGTAACACTGACAGTTGCTGTAACGCTGCAATGCTGCAACTGCGATCGCTTCAAAATACAATACAAACAACTTAGGATTGAATCAGCCGTTATGGAAGAACTATTAGACCTTAAAAACTTGCTGTTAAAAGGTGATATCCAAGGCTCGTTAGCGATTGTAGAAGAACTTGAAGAAATGAGCCGCAACGATATAGTTAAGACGATTCGTAGTTATGCAGTGATTTTCCTGCTGCATCTAATTAAACAGCAAGTTGAAAATCGCACGACTCGTTCTTGGGAAGTCTCGACTCGCAATTCTGTTCGGGAAATTCAGAGGGAAAATAAGTGTCGTAAAGCAGGAGGTTATTATCTAAGTCCAGAAGAGTTGCTTGAAACTTTAGAAGAAGCCTACTTGAATGCTATTGATGAAGCTTCGCTAGAGTTAGAAGAAGGGCATTATGAACTAGAAGAATTAGAACAACTAATTAATAAAAAAGAGCTTCTGAATCATGCCTTGGTATTAATCACACCGCCAGCATGAAGTCATCTACAAGTCATGATGATACTAAAAATTTTATAAAAAAGAATCGCCCACTCTTCCCTCTTCTCTTTGCGTCCTTTGCGTCTTTGCGGTTCGTAAATCGGATTAGAAATTTCTAAGCCTGCCGCAGGGCGTCGATAATTTGGACGTTCGCTTTGGGAAAGGGAAACTGGTCGATTTCGTCTAATGTCACCCAGCGGATTTCGTCGGATTCGATGGGTTGGGGAATGCCTGTGAGGTGGCGACAGTGATGGACGTTGAGGGTGACGCGGAAGTGAGTATAAGTGTGGTCAATGGTGATGAGATGCTTACCCACTTCAATTTCAATCCCCAATTCCTCCTGAATTTCGCGTTTAATACACTCTTCAATGGTTTCACCCGGCTCTAATTTGCCACCAGGAAATTCCCAAAGACCACCTAGAAGACCGTTCTGGGGCCTGCGATCGATTAAAATTTCTTTCTGGTCGTTCCAGATAACGGCAACGCCAATGTTTTTGTGGGGGATGGGGGAGGAGGTTTCGCGCATAGGTAAAGTTGACTGAATATTCAAATTGTATGCGCGACAGTGGAACATCCAGGGACATCTGTTGCAGGCTGGGTTGTGGGGAGTGCAGATAGTGGCTCCCAAATCCATCAGCGCCTGATTAAAATCTCTGGGCTGTTGGGGGTCGAGAAGGCTCTCTGAGAGCTGCCAGAGCGGTTTTGTTGCTTTTGTTGGTGGCACTGGCAATGCTACCAGCCGCGCTAAAACCCGCTTGACGTTGCCATCTAGAATCGCTACGGGTTGATTGAAGGCGGCGCTGAGGATGCCTCCGGCGGTGGTGCGTCCAATCCCGGCTAAAGCTAAAACGTCTGATAGGTTGGTAGGAAAAATTCCGTTGTGACGCTGGATAATTTCCTGAGATGCTTTGTGCAGATTACGGGCGCGGGCGTAGTAACCGAGTCCTTGCCAAGTTTTGAGGACTTGCTGCAAATCAGCGGCGGCGAGGGTTTCAATGGTGGGAAATTGCGCTAACCACCGCTGGTAGTAAGGAATAACGGTTTTTACCTGGGTCTGCTGGAGCATGATTTCCGATACCCAGATGGCGTAGGGGTCGGGGTGGTGACGCCAGGGGAGGTCTCGACCGTTTTGGGAGTACCAGGCTAGAAGCGATCGCCTAAACTCCAAAATAGCAGAACTCGGCAGACTGACTTCCCAGCCTACCGAGCCATTTTGTTGCTGCAATTGCAATACACTCATCGCATCATCGCAATTGGCACTGATGCCGCTCAATGTCCCTATTCATCATCAGATACGTTGACTTCAGCAGCACCTGTCAAGGCATTTTCAAAGGTCATTCTTTGTTCGGCGTTCCGCAAGAAATAGCCGCTAATCATCGCCGAAGCCAGCATACGCCCTAAATTTTCACGATTGGTGGTGATTGTAACCCCAAAATGTTCTGGTGGTAGGTGCCCTAATAGCCCGACAATATTGCGTTCCATTACCTGAAATACTTCCTGAGACGAGGGTTTGGAAAGCTGGGTAATCGTCTCTGGACTCATGGATTGGACGTATTGCCAAAGCAAGTTGCCGCCTTCCGACTCACTTTCAAAGAACTCTGAGACTCGATTTGACGGGTTGTTCACTTGGTTTCTCCGTACTTTCTAGAGGCAGCTACTCTCAGATCCTTGTACCCGGAAAGATCGCTGCTCACTACTTGACTTGTTCTATCGATCGACTCGGAAACTAGCTCCGAGAGTTGTAAATCCTTCTAATACCCTTAATTTAGCAGGCTCCTTCGGGGGTCACAGTGGGCAGAACCGAACTTTAAACGGCGGATTCTTTTACCTTTATTAAGTGATGAGGACTGTTAGGTACACTAACAGTCCTCAAGTAGAGCACCGCTACGCGAATCCTCTTGTTAGCTAGCCGCAATATATTCCCGCATATCGGCTTTGCGCTTGCGAAGCTTGGAGAGGGCTTCCCGTTCGATTTGCCGGACTCGTTCCCGACTGATGTTGAGAAGTTCGCCAATTTTTGCCAGCGTCATGGCTTGTCCATCAGCTAAACCAAACCGCAGTGCTAATACCTCGCGTTGTTGAGGCGTTAAGTCTGACATTAGTTTTTCTAAGTCAACTTGGAGGGAAGACTGAGTCGCGAAGTCTTCTGGGGAAGGGCCGGTATCTTCCAGCAGTTCTACCAGTTCTGTATCCTGATTATCTCCGACGCGCAGATCCAAGGAAAGGGGCTGTCGCGCCCGTTCTAGGTACTCCCGAACTTGCTTGGGGGTCAATTCTAGTTCGGCGGCTAGTTCGCCGACTGTAGCCGCTCGTCCCAGGTTTTGAGCAAGTTGGCGCTGAGCTTTCTTAATTTTGTTGAGTTTTTCGGTGATGTGAATGGGGAGGCGAATGGTGCGACCTTTTTCTGCGATCGCGCGAGTAATCGCCTGCCGAATCCACCAATAAGCATAAGTGGAAAATCGGTAGCCTTTGGTGGGATCAAATTTTTCGACGCCCCGCTGCATTCCCATTGTGCCTTCCTGGATCAAGTCCAAGAGGTCTACGTTACGTTTGATGTACTTTTTGGCAACCGAGACGACGAGCCGCAAGTTGGCTTCGACCATCTTGCGCTTGGCGATTTCACCCGCTGCGATCGCCTGCTGTAATTCTTTCTCTGACAACCCAGTTGAAGAAGCCCACGCCTCATCGGTTGGCTCTTGTCCTAACTGCAACAAGAGGGAATTTTTTGCTTCCTGCAAGGTGGCTAAGCGCTGTACTTGTTTTCCATAAAGGATTTCCTGCTCATGAGTAAGCAGGGGAACGCGCCCAATTTCTCGCAAGTAAGCACGGACGGTATCTGTAGAGGTCTGAGCAGTTTTCATAGCGCTGAGTCTTGAATCAGAGCGATAATTTAGAGCGATCGCAATTGTAAACTATTGTATCCTTTCTGAAAGAAGTAGTGTCTATCCCAAGAGGGGGGTTCCTGTGCCTTTTCCTTCAACATCAGCTATTAAAAAGGTACCCACGAATCCATCGGATAATTGCATCTTGAGAAACAAAATGAGAAAAATCTTGCAGATGCTTACTGAAACTCAGTGACATTGGCACGGGGGGGTAGAACGATGCTCGCGGCACCTGGGTCTCCAGAAAAAGGCATCGCGAAACGTTTGAGAAATTACTCTCATCGGTGAGGGATGCGGCGGTATTACATTATTGCATCAGGTCTGAGAGCGAGATGCCGAAAAATAGGGATTTTCTTAAGCAAACGGATGGTCTTTGGGGGGCAAAGTCCAAGAAAAGGCGGCAATGGCAATTTGAGCAGAATCGTGGCTGTGTTCAGAATTGGCTTTGCAGAGTAGATTCAATGGGCAGCCGCCTCAAGCGATCGCCTCGTACCCTATTGATTACAGATTTTGGATTATAGAAAACTTGCAGCGATCGCGTACAGCCCTTTGGGCATGAAAACAGCGAAGCGAGGCGTTAGCCTAGCGCTGAAAGAGTCAGTTCGCGTTTTTGCCTAGTCGCCGCCTAGTCGCCACAGACAACATTTTATTTGTAGCCACCTGAAAGTGGCATAGTATTAGGCTTGCTCTTTGCTCGTTATCCTCTAAACCCATGACTCAAACCGTCTGGATTGCAAGACACGCCAACCGCCTCGACTTCGTGAACCCCGACTGGTTTTTAACCGCCGAACGTCCCTACGATCCACCCCTGTCTAAGGATGGCGTGGAACAAGCCAAACAACTCGCGCAGCGCCTGAAGGGAGAAAAGATTGCCCATATTTTTGCCTCGCCCTTCCTGCGAACAGTACAAACGGCGCACCAAGTTGCACAAGTGCTGAATTTACCCATCAAACTTGAGTCTGGCTTAAGCGAATGGTTAAATCCTCACTGGATGCCAGCCATGCCAGAAAGATTGTCAATCGAAGCATTACACGAGCAATTTCCCCAAATTGACCTCAGTTACACTTCTCGCGTAATCGCGAATTATCCCGAAACTGGGGAAGAAGTACTAGAACGCTCTGGGGAAGTCGCAAGACGTCTTGCTGCTGAGTTTTCAGAAGATATTTTGTTAGTCGGTCATGGTGCATCGGTGCTGGGTGCCACCCTCGGCATCAGGGGGGGTACAGCTGAAACTGAAGTAAATGCGGCACTGTGTTGTTTGGTTAAGCTGGTGCGCGATGGTGAAGAATGGGTGATGGAACTCAATGGGGATGTCTCCCACTTGAGTCAAACTGAAAAAGTCATCCGGTTTAATTAAGGTTATGGGATTGTTACTAGCAGGGGATATCGGGGGTACTAAGACAATTCTGCGCTTAGTCGAGGCGTCTGATTCTGGGGCATCATTGCAGACTCTGCATGAGGCGACTTTCCCCAGCGGCAACTTTCCCGATTTAGTGCCAATGGTGCGGCAGTTTTTGACGGCGGCGGCTGGAGAACTCGGCGAGACGCCGAAGCCGGAAAAAGCGTGTTTTGCGATCGCAGGTCCCGTTGTCAACAACACCTCTATCCTGACAAATCTATCTTGGTCGCTTGATAGCAAACGGCTGGAGCAACAATTGGGAATCGCTGCGGTTAGTTTAATTAACGATTTCGCCGCTGTTGGCTATGGTGTCCTGGGTTTAGCTGAATCAGACTTGTACACTTTGCAAACTGGCAAGCATCAGGAAGACGCTCCTATGGGCGTGATTGGTGCGGGTACCGGCTTGGGACAAGGATTTTTAATCCGCTCAGCATCCAACATTTATCAGGTTTTCCCTTCGGAAGGCGGACACGCTGACTTTGCACCTCGCTCGGAGTTAGAATTTCAACTGTTGAAATATTTGCTCGATAAGCACAATATTCAGCGAATTTCAGTCGAGCGAGTAGTTTCCGGTCTAGGCATCGTCTCAATTTACCAGTTCCTAAGAGATCGGAAAATTGCTGAGGAATCGTCAGAAATTGGGCAGATTATTAAAACATGGGAACAAGAGATCGGGCAGAAAGACAAGACGATCGATCCCGCCGCGATTATTGGCAAAGCTGCTCTAGAAAAGCGCGATCGCTTGTGCGAACAAACGATGCAAATCTTCGTGGAAGCTTACGGTGCCGAAGCTGGGAATCTTGCCATCAAACTATTACCTTATGGCGGTCTTTACGTTGCTGGTGGCATCGCTGCCAAAATTCTGCCGTTGATTCAAGAAGGCAGTTTCCTCCATGCCTTTCTGAACAAAGGTCGCGTGAGTCCGTTACTCGAAAGAATACCAGTGCATATTGTGCTAAATCCGCGAGTGGGACTGATTGGAGCCGCCGTCTGTGCTGCTAGATTGTAGCCAGTGTCAATAATGGGAAACGCTTTCGGATCGCGAAGGGAATCGCTTTCGGATTGGCAAGAGGGGATACTTTGGCGTCTTTACAAATTTGCTGTCCCGAAAGCGTTTAATTATTTAAAAATCAAATCTAGCCGCTGCTGGGCGTTTTTAAGTGCTTCCTGGGGCGAACTTTTGCCGAGTAAGACAGATTCCAGCGCTCTACCTACATTTTCGGAAACCCGATTATAACCCGTGAAGATAGGACGCGATCGCCCGTACTTGGCTTGCTCTAAAAACACTTTCACCGCTGGTTGTTCGGCGACAAAGGCTTGATATTTGGCACTTTGTCGCGCCTTCAGATTCACGGGTAGGTAGCCGGTACCGAGTGCCCATTCGGTCTGAAATTCCTCTCCCGCAACATATTCAGCAAACGTCCATGCGGCTTGTTCTCGTTCCGGAGTCGTTTTTAAAATGAACAGATTCTCGCCCCCCGTCGCCGTCGCTTGTTCTTTTTGTGCTGGGATGGGGAAAACGCCAAAATCAATGCCAGTGGCTTTCAGTTGCCCCAGCGTCCAAGGGCCGGTCAGTTGCATTGCAGCCTTTCCGGCAAGGAAGTTATCGGTTTCATAGCCGCGTTCTGGTAGAGACAAAATGGTTGAGCCGTCTTCAATTAAATTGCGCCAGAATTGAAGGGCAGCGATCGCGCCTTGATTGTTGGCTAAAGCGATCGCAGAAGCTTCTTGCCCTTGAGCATTCCCCAACTCACCGCCGCCACTCCACAGAAATGGCAACCAAAGGAATACAGCAAATTCTCCCTTTCCTAAAGGTAAAAACATCCCGTGTTGGTCGATGCGCTTGTCGCCATTCGTATCGCGGGTTAAAGTACGAGCAACTTGCCGCAATTCGTCCCAAGTTTTTGGCAACTCGGTGATTCCCGCTGCTTTAAACAAACTAGGACGATAAAAAACTCCGACATTATTCGTCCCAAACGGCACCGACCAAGTATGACCTGCGTACTGCATTGATTCAAACAACGCGGGGTCAATTTCGTCGCGGACGGGGGATTGCGCCAGCCAATTTTCCAAAGGCGCGATCGCATCCAATTCTACCAGCTGACCTGTGAGCGTCGCGTTAAACCACAACAGATCCGGCGGCGCATTTCCCACTACCGCTGCCAAAATCTTCGGTAACTGCTGATCCGCTTGTCCCACATAAAGGGATTCCACCTGAATATTCGGATGCGCCTGATTGAACTTGTCCACCAGCGACTGCAACACATCCCGATTCGGCGGCGGATTCACCCCTTGCCACAACGTCAGTCGGATAACATCCGCTGCTTCCGTCCTCGGCTGTAGCTGACATCCTGCCAATCCTAACAGGACGATGCCTAATAGCAACCCCTGGCTCAAAAAACTCCACAGTTTTTGGAAAAAATTACTAGATCCTTTAAATCCAACTGACATAATTGAATGCCTAATTTTGAACAGAAACAGCGTTAAAATACTCATCATCAGCGACTAAAAGCCATCTTTTTTCTTAAGAACATTGGTTTTTGTAAATATTTTTTATACTTATGATTTTCTTGCTTAAACTAAAACATCTGTTTTATTGGCTTAAAGTAAAGCTTCAGCTATTGGCTACGCAGGGTATAGAAACGAGATTAGGAGGATGTCTGAGAAGTGTCAAAATTTGATTTTATCCCCCTAGCCCCCATAAAAAGAAGGGAGAAGTTCCTCAAAGTACCCTAATTTATCGGGAGATTTAGGAGGATCTCTACTGTTTAAGCGCCTCGATTATGACTTTCCAGACATCCTCCTAAGCAAACAGGCTTGGTATGAAGTCCGGTTGGTTTTTGTTTATCCTAATGTTTGGACGATCGTATAAATAATTTCAGTCTATGGCTGGACATAGTAAGTGGGCGAATATTAAGCGTCAGAAGGCGAGAGTGGATGCAGTGAAGGGCAAAACCTTTACCCAGCTAGCTCGCGCTATTATTGTGGCGGCTCGGAGTGGTATACCAGACCCAGCAGGTAATTTTCAACTCCGCACGGCGATTGATAAGGCAAAGGCGGCGGGGATTCCGAGTGAAAATATTGAAAGAGCGATCGCTAAAGGTGCGGGGACTTGGGGTGCAGATGGCGCTCAGCTAGAAGAAATTCGCTACGAAGGTTATGGTTCCGGCGGCGTGGCGATTTTGGTGGAAGCGCTGACGGATAATCGCAATCGTACCGCCGCTGATTTGAGAGCGGCTTTTAGCAAAAATGGCGGTAATCTCGGTGAAAGCGGCTGCGTCTCGTGGATGTTTGAGCAGAAAGGTGTCTGTATCCTGCTCGGTGCGGTTGACGAAGAGGCGCTATTGGATGCGTCCCTAGAAGGGGGTGCTGAGTCCTACGAACTGACACAGGAGGAGGATACGGAGGGAGCCGACGTGTTTACCTCTGTGGCAAATTTGGAGAACCTAGAGCGAACCCTAAAGGAGAAAGGCTTTAAAGTCAGCGAGGTGGAACTGCGCTGGATTCCTAATAATACGGTGGAAGTCGGCGATTCACAGCAGGCGCAATCGCTCCTCAAATTAATTGAGACCTTGGAAGGACTCGATGATGTGCAAAACGTTACCGCTAACTTCGAGATGGCGGATGAGCTGATGTCTGTGAGTCTCGTTCACTGACAAAATTCTGGAAATTAAAATCGGTGGGAATGACTCATTGGCAGGAATTCTTTCCCGCGCCCGTGTTTTAAGAGCGATCGCGTGTATCTACATCTGTCTTCAGGCGCGATCGCTATCTCTGTCTTAAGCGAGGTTAATCTCCGGTCGCCAGCTTATTAAATCTTAATATTGAGGCAAAACGAACTTGTTTCAGCAGCTCAGTTTCCTGAGCTGTCATTAAAGCAAAACAATCGGAGATTCATAAATGACATTTACTACCAACGAAACCAGCAAACAAGCCTTACAAAAGTTTCAGGGCTTTGATGTAGATACTCAGCTTGCCATCCTGTGGTTCGGCTACCTCGACATCAAAGACCAACTGACACCAGCAAATGCCACTTCTGCCCAAGAAGAAGCCGCCGCCTTGTACCATGCAATCCTGGCAATGCCCAAGGAACAACAGTTACAGGCGCAGCGCGACATCGCTTCACGAGCCGATACTGATATTAGCCGTGCCTATAAAGCTGTAAGTTCTAGCTCTAAGCTGGATGTGTGGCTGCGGTTAGCACAAGGGATGGACAAAGGTGAAATCATTACGGTGCCCTCTGACTATCAACTGCCCGCAGAAACCAACGATTTTGTTGCTCAAATCAAGCAACTGGACTTTGAAGAGCGGATTAATTTCACCCGCAGTGCTGTAATCGAAATGGGTGCTAAGTAGTCTGAAGTTGTGCCTTTTGAGAGTATGAAATCAGTCTTAAACATTGCACCGATTTTCAAAACACCTCTTCTAGAAACCGCCAATAAGAGAGAGGAAGCTTCTTCAGATGCCTAACCTTTAGCAGCTTCCTCGTTATGCATCCCCTGCTAATTGCATTGCAATTAGTGGGGTAATTTTTTATTCTACCAAACTGCTCCAGAGCATCGGTGTGTTGTCCTCTCCCTAACCTTAGGTGCTTATAAGAGGTAAAATGACTTGCAATAAAGAATTCAGAAATCCCCTAGAAACGTACCATGAGCGATAGCACCACAGCTCCCGTTAGCATCTCCTCGTTTAATCTGGATGAGCTTAACCAAAAATTTGACAAAGCTCATCCCAGAGAGATCCTGGCTTGGTGTGTTACAAATATCCCCACGGGACTGGTGCAAACCAGCGCCTTTAATGTGGATGATTTGGTAATTACGGATCTTTTATACCGCGATCTCAAACCAGCAACGCCAGTGCCAGTCATGTTTCTGGACACGCTGTATCACTTTCCCCAAACCCTGGAGTTAGTTGCTAAAGCGCAGGCACTTTACAATTTAAACCTCCAAACTTACAAAATTCCCGATCTAGACTCCCGCGAAGCCTTTGCGGCTAAATACGGCGAAGCGCTGTGGGATAAAGACATCGCCCAATTCCACCACCTGACCAAAATTGAACCGTTGCAACGGGGTCTAGCAGAACTCAATACGGTCGCCTGGATTACCGGACGCCGCCGTGACCAAGCCGTGACTCGTGCGGATATGCCAGTCTTGGAACTAGATGGACAGCAACGGCTGAAAGTGAATCCTCTCGCCAACTGGACGCGCAAGGACAGCTGGGCTTATGTGGCTGAACATGGCATGATTTACAATCCTCTGCACGATCAGGGATATGCCAGTATCGGCGACGAACCCATTACAACACCCGTTGCTGAGGGTGAAGACGAACGCGCAGGTCGCTGGCGCGGGATGGGTAAAACTGAATGTGGAATTCACATTTAGAATGCTAAGAAGTAATGGGTAATTGGTAATCGGTAATCGCCAGGAAAATTACCAATAACTCATTACCAATCACCCATTCGCAATGAGCAAAATGATTAAAATCCTCCACCTATCCGATATCCACATGGGGAGTGGCTTCTCCCACGGACGGGTTAATCCGGAAACGGGTACAAACACGCGGCTGGAGGATTTTGTCAATAGTTTATCGAAGTGTATTGATCGAGCGATTGGGCAAAGCCCAGACGGAGAGAATAGCGAACCCGTCGATTTAGTCTTGTTTGGTGGAGATGCTTTTCCCGATGCAACGCCGCCGCCGTATGTACAGGAAGCGTTTGCTAGTCAGTTTCGCCGCTTAGTCGATGCCCAGATTCCGACGGTGTTGCTGGTGGGAAATCACGACCAGCATTCTCAAGGGGAGGGCGGCGCGAGTTTATGTATTTATCGGACATTGGGAGTGCCGGGGTTTATTGTAGGCGATCGCATCGTCACCCATCGCATCGAAACCCGCAGCGGTCCCGTCCAAATCATTACCCTTCCTTGGCTCACCCGTTCCGCCCTGCTGACGCGCCCGGACACCGAAGATTTATCGCTTGCCGAAGTCAACGAGTTATTAATTAAGCGTCTGGAACCTCGACTGGAAGGCGAGATCCGGCGTCTAGACCCAGAAGTGCCAACCGTTCTTTTAGCTCACCTGATGGCAGACCGAGCTAACTTAGGCGCAGAGCGCTTCCTGGCAGTCGGCAAAGGGTTTACCATCCCCATCTCGATGCTGACGCGACCTTGCTTTGACTACGTAGCGCTGGGGCACGTCCACCGACATCAGAACCTCAACAAGTCGAACCAGCCCCCCGTTGTCTACCCAGGCAGCATTGAGCGAGTTGATTTCAGCGAAGAAAAAGAAGACAAAGGCTATGTAATGATTCAGCTGGAACGAGGCAACGCCCAGTGGGAATTTTGTTCCCTCCCGGTTCGTCCCTTCCGGACTATCGAAGTGGATATCTCTGAGGCAGCTGAGCCGCAAGCCGCTTTAATCAAAGCGATAGGCAAAAAAGATATCAAAGATGCTGTCGTGCGGCTAATCTACAAACTGCGTTCCGAGCAGATAGATTTGATTGATAATAACGCCCTGCACGCCAGCTTAAGTGACGCCCACACCTACACGATTCAGGCGGAATTAGTCAGTCAGCTTGCACGTCCTCGCCTACCCGAACTGGGTTCTAGCGCCAGCATCGATCCAATGGAAGCGCTGAAAACTTACTTAGCCAATCGAGAAGACCTTAAGGATATTGCCTCGCTGATGCTGGAAGAAGCCCAGAAGTTACTGGCACATGAGGAAGAGGCGTGGTTAAACACCTCTGACATAGAGGAAGCATCAGCGACAGGAACGAATCAACCTAGTCAGCAGCCTGTGTCAACGACAGATTCCCAACTGCGTTTATTGTAAAAGTTTGGTATGAATTAGTGTTAAATCTGCAAAAATTCCAATATTGCTAAGTAGTTGGGTCGAAAGCCCAACTGAGCGGCAGGAAAAATAAGCACACCTAGACTTTCTATGTCGTTTTATTCAGTAATTTTGCCAAAGCAAATGTACCTCGTCGTTGCACTAATTCTGCCAAAAATTGAATGGCGACACCTTCTAAGTGTCTTTTTCCAATTGGTTCAAAAATCCCATCCCACAAATTGAGATCGACCAGAGACTCGCCTATTCTGATACCTATTGGCTCTCTATGCCCTCCTGGTATTTCCTTTCTCAGCAACGGTTTGTCCCTTTGATACTCTAATTCATGGATAAACCAGGAAACGTCACTTTCATCGGGCGATCCCATAGCATTTCCTGCAATGTCATCATCTCTAAAAGAAATCAGTGCTGTTAGATTAAATAAACCACTATTTCGGATGATGTCTTGAGTTTCTTTCTTCGTGGGACGTACACCCAGAGAGAAATAGTCTAGTAAATAGGGTAAACCGGGAATTGGGATAGCATCCTTGGTGTCAGAAATATCGGGTGCAATCAATAAAGAAGGTTCATTGATGATATTTTTTGCTCCCTTTTTGATAGCTTCGGATGAATATGCTTCTAAAAGGGCGATGTACTTGCAACCCAAACTGTGTCCAACCCAAAAATGCGGTAATGCTTCGGGATAGTCTAGTGCTTGACGAATGCGATCGCGTTCGTCGAGTAATCCTCTAGCAATAACTCCGTGATTTAGACCAAACTGAAAAGGTACAGCAATGATGGTGTAACCTTCTTCAAACAAGCTTTGTAAGAAATGTCTGTAAGAAATAGTTGGTAAAGTTCCATATAAGGCTCCTCCAATAAATTGAATTACGCCAATTGGATTGGGATTTTCTGCAACCCAACTATGAGCAATTGGTTTAAACAATACATTCATGATTTTCTACTATTTTTATGTAGTTGGTAGAGGGAAAATTTTTAGTATAGGGTTCGCAGAGCTAAACTATTCTGCGAACCCTATTAATTATTTCCTATCAATCCTCAGAGTTGGAATTCTTTAGATTGAAAAGAGATCCACCATTGGCTGTAGGGAGGCTGTAAACAATTTGATCGAGCTGAGGATCGGCATCCTTTAAATTCTTAAAGAATGTCCCTCGGTGTTCGGGTGTTAATAGAAGCTTTGCTGATTTAGACTTCGACAGAGAAGACATGAAGATTTCTACATAACCCCGAAGCTCAAAGTCGGCAGTATCTAGTAGAGTTTTACTATCTTTGCCTGTCTTCAAAATATCTGGTTGCAAGATGAATAAACCTGTGTCATTCGCAGGAATCGTTATCGTGAATCTTGCCTTATTGGGAGCTGTATCCGGGATCAGATCGCCCGGAATATTTACCCCTTCAACATCCAAAAAAACGAAAGTTTTCTCAATGTCTATAGCCGGAGAGACCGCTGTAAACACAAGAGACACTTTTACAGTTGAGCTGGTAGTATTCGCCAGGGTTAAGAAATAACCTTGAATTACTGTACGACTAAGTTTTTCAAGGTTATTCGGTAGCGGTGAAGGCAGATTTTTTGGTAATTGGGACTTTACCAGAAGTTCAAAGGTTGAAACAAGCATAATGTTTTTTAGTAAATTTGTGAGGGAAATTACTTAGCAAGACGAAGCTCATACTCTTTGATATTAAAAAATTACTGAGTTAGTTTTTCAATTACTAATGGCTCAGTTTTTTTGGCTTCATCTTGGCAATTTCTATATAGTTTTAACTATTGTTTAGAGCTAGTTCACAGTCGCTTTTTCTGGTGAAACGCATCTTAGTTAGCACGTTTAAGTGTCACTTATCTATGCAATTTAATATGCGATTTAAAGATGGTGTTGCTGGTAATCTAAGCCTTAACTCGTTAATTTTTTGTTGTAAGTTTCAAAATTTACTCAGTAAATATGCGTAGTTCGTTAATAAACATTAGGTGTGTCTAAACCAGACAAAATAGTCTGAGAACTGGCTTTATCTGTTGAAATTTAGATAAATATGTTACAAAATTTTAGTATAGGAGCTTAAAGTCTGGGGCTTCTCTAATCGTTAAACTGCCAAATTTAATGTATAAAATTTTACTTACTTCATTGGTAGCAGCTGGTTTTATTCTCGGTGCCGCTGCACGCCTTCAACCAGCTTCGGCTGGAACTTGTGCGGCAAAGTGCCCCCCAGCCCCGCTACAGTTCGTACCGGGACAACGCATCACCTATGAGGTAGTAAACCTGACATCGAGTTTGGTTCAGATGCAGAAGGTAGTGGGTACAGATCCGATTCCCCTTAATCCCGGACAAGTGGTGTCTTTCGTTAGGGGAGGAGGTACAGACCCGAATCTATCACTTTTGCTGTGGGATGCAACGGGTTTGCCGCTGGGAATGCGACTTTCTAAACCGAATGCTAGAACTTTACGAATCGAAGTCCGTCCCGGTGGGCGTCCACCAGGCGATCGCACAATTTATCTCAGAGATGACGGTCGGGTTGCTGTTTATTAAAAGCGATCGCATATCCTTAGAGACCCAGTCATTTAACGAATTAAAACTGATAGGATGGGCTGAGCCAGACTGCTGGAAATACGACGCCTGTGCAAGATCGTCCTCATTCAGAATCATCCCCTCGTCCTGCCCGATTGCCCAATCATCGATGGCAAATATTTCCAGTACGAGACGAACTAGCCCAACAGTTAGCTAAAACGACGGGTCTTTCACCACTGTTGAGTCAGGTACTGATTAACCGAGGCATTGAGACGCCAGAAGAGGCGCAAGCATTCCTAGATCCAGAATCTCAGGTTTTGCCCTCACCGTTGGAAGAATTTCCCGACTTGGCAATGAGTGTGGAGTTGTTGCAAGAAGCGATCGCATCCCAGCACAAAATTGCGATCTGCGGAGACTACGATGCAGATGGAATGACCAGCACCGCGCTATTACTCCGGGCACTGCGGTGGTTAGGGGCGCAGGTGGATTATGCCATTCCCAGCCGCATGAGTGAAGGCTACGGGATTAATCGCCGGATTGTTGAAGAATTTCACCGGGAAGGCGTTTGGCTGATTTTAACGGTAGACAACGGCATTTCTGCTTTTGAACCGATCGATCGGGCACGGCAGCTGGGTGTCAAAGTCATTGTCACCGATCATCACGATATTCCCGAAAAACTGCCTCCGGCGGATGCCATTCTCAATCCCAAGCTGATTCGAGAATCCTCCCCTTATCGCGGGGTGGCGGGCGTCGGCGTTGCTTATATCTTGGCTGTCACCCTCGCCCAACAGATGGGGCAAACGAAGGGATTGGTGAAGCCACTATTAGAACTCTTTACCCTCGGAACTATTGCCGATTTAGCACCGTTAACCGGAGTAAACCGCCGCTGGGTGAAGCGGGGTTTGCAACAATTACCGAATTCTCAACTAGCGGGAGTTCAGGCGCTGATTCAGATAGCGGGTGTACCTCAAGGCACAGAGAAAGGCACAGAGAACAGCGAAGCGGAAACTCCAAAATCTAAAATCCCAAATCCACAATCCTTAAAGCCAGAGGATATTGGGTTTCGTCTGGGACCCAGAATTAACGCTGTGGGACGGATTGCCGACCCGCAGACGGTGATTGAATTGCTGATAACTGATAATATGGGAATCGCACTGGAACGGGCGATGCAGTGCGAACAAATTAACAAACACCGACAGCAACTCTGTGAAGAGATTGAACGGGATGCTGTTACTTGGTGTGAAGAAACCCAGATTATTGCAACCCCGAATAAAAAGTTAAATTCTGCCAGTGAGGTTTTATCTCAAATTCCAGATAAGTCGATTGACTTCCAGCAAGAACGGGTGTTGGTGCTGGTTCAACCGGGATGGCATCATGGCGTAATTGGAATTGTTGCCTCGCGTTTGGTGGAACGCTATGGCGTGCCGGTGTTTATCGGAACTTATGAAGATGAGCATCACGTCCGGGGTTCGGCGCGGGGAATTCCTGAATTTCACGTATTTGAAGCTTTGCAGTTTTGTCAGGATTTGCTAGGGAAATTTGGCGGACACAAGGCGGCGGGGGGATTTTCGATGCCAGCCGAAAATCTCCCCGCATTGCGATCGCGTCTTAGCCTTTTTGCTCATCAGTGTCTGGAACCCCAACACCTCAAGCCACTACTCAAGATTGACGTTCAGGCGAACCTCAACGAGATTAATCTCGACCTGTATCAACAGATTGATGCCCTCCACCCGTGCGGGATTGAAAACGCCGATCCCGTTTTCTGGACGCCGAATGTCCGCGTGGTTGAGCAAAAAACTGTTGGGAAAGGTCACGTCAAATTGAAATTGCAAGAAGCGGGGGATAACGGGAATCAGGTTCGGAAAATCGATGCGATCGCTTGGCGATGGGGAAATTATTACCCTTTACCGTCGCGGGTCGATATCGCCTACAAACTGCGCCAAAATACCTGGAATGGCAACACCACGATCCAACTGGAGTTAGTGGGTCTGCGACGTTCCACAGGGGAACCTCATCAATTGTCCTTCTCCCCAGGCTTGAAAGCTGAGTTTCACTACAACCAGCGCCGCTACACTTGTAGCCTTTCTGAGTCTTTAAAAGAGTTAAGAATTAGAAATCCCGAAGGCAAAGTTCTGGCGATTCAGCAAGGACACAGAACGGGTTTACTCGGAATTATGCGGGAAGACGCCAAAGAGGTTGATGTGACGAAACCTCCGTTTTATCCATTGATTAAGGCAGCGATGCAAGCGCTGGATATACCGGGAAAAAATACCTAAGTTTTCTGAGAAAGCGAGATAAGATTTTTTAAGGCAAAGTAACGCAAAGGGATTTGCCAAGATACGCAAAGCTATCTGCTTATCCTTGGCGTTACTCTGCGCTATCCTTGGCGTTACTCTGCATTAAAAATACGATTTTGTGTCAAAATACCGGGATTTTAGAGGTCGCCGCCTCGAAATGCCAGCACGAAGATAACTGCTGGGCCAGCAAGCATAATTACCGCCACAAAGCCTAGCTGAGCAATGACTTCCCAGTTGATGCCGCTTAAACTGCTGAAAATCTCCATTTGTCCTGCCTTTCTACGGGTATTTACAATGTGTTGATTTGAATAGCTAATTGGCAAATTTTGCCATCTAATCTTACCCAGCGATCGCGTCTTTTATTTAAAGAACTTTACAAAAGTATAAACAATGACAAAAAACCCTCAGGAAGTCGTTTCTTGCAGATGGCAAGGAAAAACCTCTCTCCAAGGCACGATTTATCGCGTCTAAACTGAAGAGACGAGAACTTTTTGAAAGATGGTTTTGAACAATGCCGACTTGGCGCTGTGTTAAGCAATGTGGAGCCTGCTGTCATCTCGATCCAGCAGATCGCCCTGACTTAGATCAATATCTCACGCCGGAGGAGTTACAGCTATATCTGAGCATGGTCGGCGAAGGGGGATGGTGTGTGAATTTCGATCGCGAGACGCGAGAATGTCAGATTTATCTAGATCGTCCTCGTTTTTGTCGGGTGCAGGCAGATGTTTTTGAAGAATTGTACGGCATTGAGCCAGAGGAACTCAATGACTTTGCGGTTGAGTGTTGCCGCGAACAGATTGAAGGCGTTTATGGCGATCGCTCTTTAGAAATGATCCGATTTAACCAGGAAGTTGGCTTTTAAGACAGATTAGGAACTTAAATCTTTTGCAAGCAACCAAAGGTTGATATTTGCGCCATATTCTGAGAAAATGAAAAGAATATGAAAATTAGCTAGCGTTGAGCCTAACTCAATAGTGAAACTTTCTGCACTGCCTCCTAGCCTGCCTGCCTTAGAGCGTCCTAGCGCCCAGGTACCTGACGTTGAACCAGCGCCTTCACCCTCTTCAAGGATTAGCCATTCTAAATCTCAAAAGCCAAAAGTGAAGCTTTTCCAGCGGGTGCCTTGGACAGTCTTTAGCTCCACGTTCTTGACGATCTTTTTGGCAGAAATGGGGGATAAAACTCAGGTGGCAACGCTGCTAATGAGTGCAGAATCTCAGTCGCCGTGGTTGGTGTTTGCGGGTGCGGCGATGGCACTGATTGCCACAAGCTTAGTCGGTGTATTGTTGGGGCGTTGGCTGGCAACCAGGCTATCTCCTAAAACCTTGGACATGGCAGCGGGAGCGTGTTTGCTCTTTGTTTCTGTGATGCTGCTGTGGGATGTCGTGCATTTTTAAGTTGCAAGGTTGGCAAGTTGTGAAGTTCAACCTGTCAGCGATTCAAAAGCTTCAATCTTTAACCCTTCCAACCTTCAACTATGGATTGGCATCTTCTCGGAATTAGTTTCATCACGGTATTTTTGGCAGAGATTGGCGATAAGAGCCAATTGGCAGCGATCGCGCTCAGTGGCAGTTCTAAATCTCCTCGTGCCGTGTTTCTCGGAACGATCGCCGCACTGCTGCTGGCTAGCTTCCTGGGAGTCATTGCTGGAGAAGGCGTGGCGGTGCTGTTGCCTGCGCGGTTACTCAAAGCGATCGCAGCCATTGGATTTGCCTTGATTGCCGTCCGCTTGTTGTGGCCTGATACCGACGTGCAAGAAGATTTAGAAGAGAAACCGTAAATGTCAGGTTTTAGATTTGGGATTTTAGACTGGTAAGAAAACTTCCAGGCGCAAAAGCGTTAATTTATGGAAAAAAATCGGGCTTTCGCTCTAGGAGTGTCAACATAGATTTAGTCAGTTGCAGCGCTTCCCACTATGAGCTATTGCCTCAATCCAGCTTGCCCAAATCCTCAAAATCCCTCTGATACAAAGTTTTGCCTGACTTGTGGCACTAAGTTGCTGCTCAAAGACCGCTACCGTGCCATTAAACCGATTGGGCAAGGCGGTTTTGGTAGAACTTTTTTGGCAGTGGATGAAGACAAACCTTCTAAACCGCGCTGCGTAATCAAGCAGTTTTACCCGCAAGCCCAAGGCACCAGCACGGTTAAAAAGGCAGTTGAGTTATTTAACCAAGAAGCGATGCGGCTGGATGAACTGGGTAAACATTCCCAGATTCCTGAATTACTGGCATATTTTACTCAAGATGACCGCCAGTATTTGGTGCAAGAGTTTATCGATGGGCAAAACTTAGCCCAAGAATTGGTACAGGTGGGTGCTTTTAGCGAAGCTCACATTCGTCAGTTACTGAGTGATTTATTGTCAGTGCTGCAATTTGTCCACAGCCAACAAGTGATTCACCGAGATATTAAGCCAGAAAATATTATTCGCAGAAGTCGCGATCGCAAGCTGGTTCTGGTTGATTTCGGCGCATCTAAAGTTGCCACCGCCAACGCCCTCAACCAGACGGGAACCAGCATTGGCAGCCCTGAATATGTGGCACCAGAGCAAGCCAGAGGCAGAGCTTCTTTTGCTAGCGATATTTATAGTTTAGGCGTCACCTGCATTCATCTATTAACTCAGCGCTCTCCGTTTGACTTGTACGATATTAACGAAGACGCTTGGATTTGGCGGCAATATTTAACCTCTAAAGTTAGCGATTCTCTGGGAAAAATTCTGGACAAAATGCTGGAAACAGCTCCCAGTCGGCGCTATCAATCAGCAGAAGCAGTCCTTAAAGACCTGAATTCTCCGTCAGCTCAAGTAGTAACGGTAATCTCTCAGACACCGGCGACACCTGCCAAGCCTCCAGTCAAATCATCGCCGGTGACACCACCCGTTGCTAACACGCCTGCTAACCTATCCAAAAGCCAAATTGATGTTGAATTAGAGGCTTTAAAAGCCGAAATAATGGGTGGTGGCACCTCTAAAAACGAAAATCAAAAATCAGCTTCCTCACAACCTCCATCCCCAAATCCGACTAAATCTAAAAATCATGGCGAGCGGCAAGTCGATTTGGAATTAGAGGAGCTAAAAAGTCAATTTCTGGGATCTCCAA
The DNA here is from genome assembly GCF_014698845.1 of Coleofasciculus sp. FACHB-1120. Taxonomy (NCBI): domain Bacteria; kingdom Bacillati; phylum Cyanobacteriota; class Cyanophyceae; order Coleofasciculales; family Coleofasciculaceae; genus Coleofasciculus; species Coleofasciculus sp. FACHB-1120. Next base: position 70,353 of record NZ_JACJTV010000007.1, read on the forward strand.
CACCCAAAAAGCCTCCTCAGAGCTAGCGCTTTGGGGATGGCGGTTTTGGAAGGCACCGCCATCAATTAAACAATCTCAAACAGTCATCAGAGGCTGAACACGAGCCGGAAACCCAGCCGAATTGAGCGCCTCGACAGCCGTGTTGTGGTCTTGCACCCAGAATTGACGACCGAGGCGAACGGTTAAGTGCCGCTGTCCTCCTTTCACCGTTGCAATCACCGGGACATTTGCTTTGTCTTTATCCCCTGAGTGTTCCTGGAGATTGGTCATCAAGCGACGCTGTTCCGCAATGTCACCCGCTTGATGAGGTGTCAGTTCTACCATCACCATCCGCACTTGTTCAATGGGTTCTGTATCCTCAACGATTAGCTGAGTTTTATCGTCTCGCCTGTCTACTTTTCCCCAAATAATCAAGCGATTATCCACGACCAGATGTAAGTGAATGCGTTCGTAAGTTTTCGGGAAGACGACGGCTTCAGATTGGCCTGTTAAGTCTTCGATTTGCAAGATTGCCATGCGATCGCCCTTTTTGGTGACTATGGGTTTGATCCCGCTGACGATCACAATGGCGCTAAGAGTAGTATCCTCCCGCTGGTCGCTGAGTTCGCTAAGATTAATCGGAGCGAGAATTTGAGCGGATTTCCGTACAGATTTGAGGGGATGGTCAGAGACGTAGAAGCCTAGCAGTTCTTTCTCAAAATCTAACTTTTCCTTGTCAGAAAAATCAGGCACCGCTGAAGCCTTGGGAGCAGATTCAAAGCTACTTTCTGTTGTCGCGTTTCCAAAGTCAAAGAGATTTCCCTGACCGCTGGCTCGGTCTTTGGCGCGGTTTTGTCCCCAAGGGAGAACCAGCTCAAGGTCTTTGCTTAATTGCTGTCGGTTGGGTTCGAGGGTATCAAACGCACCGCATTTGATTAGAGCTTCTAAAGCGCGGCTGTTAACTGTACGAAGATCCACGCGATCGCACAAATCAGCCAAAGACTTAAAATTGCCCCCAGTTTCCCGTGCTGCCAAAAGGCACCGAATCGCCCCTTCTCCGACATTTCGGACTGCCGACAATCCGAATAAAATACTAGTTTGCAGCGGTGTAAAATCAACCCCCGATCGATTAATATCCGGCGGCTCCACTTGAATATTCATACTCAAACAAGTGGTGATGTATTTTTGCACCTTATCCTGGTCGCCACTGTTAGAAGTCAGCAGCGCCGCCATGTATTCAACTGGAAAATTTGCCTTTAAATATGCCGTTTGATAAGTTACATAAGCATAAGCAGTTGAATGGGATTTATTGAAGCAATATTCAGCAAATTTAACCATCTGCTCGAATAAATCTTCAGCAATCTTTTCTTTTACCCCATTTTTAGCAGCTCCATCAATAAAGGCTTCTCGATGCTTTTGCATTTCCGAAACCTTCTTTTTGCCCATCGATCTTCTCAATAAATCTGCTTGGCCTAGAGAATATCCTGCTAAATCCTGAGCCATTTTCATGATTTGTTCTTGATAAACAAGAACAGCATAGGTTTCTTGCAGAATTGGCTCTAATAAGGGATCGACATACTTGATTTCTTCTCTACCATGCTTGCGGTTAATAAATAGGGGAATCAGACCCGCATCTAATGGCCCCGGTCGATAGAGAGCGAGAATGGAGGAAATGTCTTCGATGCTGGAAGGCTTTAGGTCACGTACAATCTGCCGCATCCCGGAAGATTCTAATTGGAAGATGCCTTCTAATTCACCTTTTTCTAAGACTTCGTAGGTTTTCTGAATATCTAGGGGTAATTTTTTTACTTCACTTTTGGCTAAGATTTTCTGAGCTTTTCTTTCTTCCAGTGGGAGTTGATCGGGATCGAGCGTAATATTTTTATTTTGCTTAATTAGATCGATGCTTTTCTGGATCATGGTTAGGTTCCTTAACCCCAGAAAGTCCATCTTCAATAATCCCAGTGATTCCAAGTCTTCCATGAAATACTGGGTAATGACTGAGCCGTCGTTATTTCGTTGCAGCGGCACAATTTGATCTAAAGGTTCTGCTGAAATCACGACTCCCGCTGCGTGTACCCCAAAAGTTTTATTCGTTCCTTCAATTCGTATCGCCATATCAAGCCAATGGCGAACGATGGGGTCATTCTCGTATTTTTCTTTAAACTCTGGTGCGGGGGTATCATCCGAAATCATCACCTTGAGTTTTGTTGGCTTACCTCGCACCACTGGGATCAGCTTTGCCATTTTGTCTGCATCCCCATAGGGAATATTCAACACTCTGGCGACATCTTTTAAGACAGCTTTAGACGTGAGGCGGTTAAAGGTAATAATCTGCGCCACCCTATCCGTGCCATATTTTTGGGTGACATATTCAATCACTTTGTCCCGTTGTTCAATGCAGAAATCTGTATCAATATCCGGCATGGATTTCCGTTCGGGGTTCAAAAATCGCTCGAATAGTAACCCATGATGGACAGGATCGATATTAGTAATTTTTAAGGCATAAGCAACTAGAGAACCTGCCGCAGAACCGCGACCAGGCCCCACAGGAATGTTATTATCTCTGGCATATTTGATATAGTCCCAAACAACTAAAAAGTAAGTTGAAAATCCCATCTGTTGCATCATTTTCAACTCATATTCCAGCCGCTCTTTGTAGATGGGATCGACTTCAGCACGAGAGCGATAACCAAACCGTTCTAAAAGACCTTTCCAGGTAACATCTTCGAGAAAAGTATCGGCGGTGTAGTCGGCTGGGATGGGATAATCGGGAAGACGAGGCTCACCAAGGATGTTGTAAGGTTGAACTTTGTCTGCGACTTCTAGGGTATTTGCGATCGCTTCCTCAATTACGTCGTCCGGTAGATGATCTCGAAACAGATATTTCATCTCATCAGCGGACTTCAGATATTCAGTACCGCTGTAGCGCATCCGATTATCTTCAGAAATCAGTTTTCCGGTCTGAATACATAACAAGGCGTCGTGAGCTTCGACATCGTTGCAGGAAATAAAATGGGAATCATTTGTCGCAACAATTTTAATGTCTAGTTCCCGTGCAATTTTTACAATCTCAACGTTAACTGTTCGGTCTTCTTGAGAACCGTGATCTTGAATTTCTAAATAAAAATCGTCACCGAAAACATCTTTATACCACTGGGCAGTTCTGCGAGCCACATCGGGTCGGCGTTGAAGAATTGCTTGGGGGATTTCGCCGCCCAAACAAGCACTGGTGACGATTAAACCTTCGTGGTATTCAGCTAATAATTCTTTGTTGATACAAGGACGGGCAAAAATACCTTTTCCCTGATAACCTTTGAGATGAGAAATTGTCGTTAACTTAACTAAATTTTTATAGCCTTTTGTATTTTTCGCTAAAACAACTTGGTGATATTTTTTTCTACCGCGCTTTTGTTCTTCGATATCACCATTCACGACATACATTTCATTGCCAATAATTGGCTTAATTGTTTTGCCGCGACAAACTTTTATTAGCTCAATCGCGCCATACATAACACCGTGATCCGTGAGCGCGATCGCAGGCATCCCCAATTTCAATGCTTGATCGACCAGTTCTGGTAACTGACTGGCACCATCCAGCAAACTATAATCACTATGAACGTGCAAACCAACAAAAGACATATTTGGTAATCGCTAATAGGGAATGGGAAATGGGTAATCAGTAATGTGAATAAACAACGACCGATTACCCGTTACCTATCTAGAGTTTTGGGGTGCGTAGATGCCAATCGGTTGCTTGCTCATAGGCATGAGCGACTTGCAATAGCAAATCTTCTCGCAACACATTACTCATCATCTGTATGCCAATCGGTAATCCCTGGTCATCGAATCCACAAGGTAAACTCAATCCAGGCAAACCTGCGAGATTCAAAGGAATCGTCATCAGGTCATTTAAATACATACTCAAGGGATCTTCTGTTTTTTCCCCTGCTTTGAATGCGGTGGTAGGAGCAGTGGGAGACACTAAAATATCAACTCTTTCAAAAGCCCGCTGGAAGTCTTGTTTAATCAAAGTGCGGACTTTTTGCGCTTTGAGATAGTAGGCGTCGTAATATCCCGCCGAGAGCGCATAAGTGCCTAACATGATCCGCCGTTTGACTTCGGTGCCAAAACCACTGGAGCGAGTCTGAGTATACATTGACAATAGATTGTCCGCGTCAGGCGTCCGGAAGCCATACTTCACGCCGTCGTAACGGGCGAGATTGGCGGATGCCTCAGAAGGAGCAATGATGTAATAGGTAGGCAAACCGTAGCGGAAGCGAGGACAGGAAATTTCTTGAATTTCGGCTCCTAAGTCTTGCAGCTGCTCAATCGCTTTTGTAACTGCCTGCCAGACGCAGGAGTCTACACCTTCGCCAAAAGTTTCTTTAATAAAACCTACTCTCAGCTGACCTCTAGGTCTAAGGTCAGGTCGCAGGGATTTGGCGTAGTTGGGTATTTTAACGTCGAGACTGGTGGAGTCCTTGGGATCGTAACCCGCGATCGCTCCTAGTAAAATTGCCGCATCTTCGACTGTCCGCGCAAATGGCCCAATTTGGTCCAAAGAAGACCCATAAGCAACCAGACCAAAACGGGAAACCAGCCCATAAGTCGGTTTTAACCCGACAACACCGCAGAAAGACGCTGGCTGACGGATAGACCCCCCTGTATCGGAACCAAGAGACACCACACACTCTCTTGCCGCCACCGCTGCCGCCGAACCGCCAGACGATCCTCCCGGCACCCGCTGTAAATCCCAAGGGTTGGCGGTGACTTGATAGGCAGAGCTTTCCGTAGAACTGCCCATCGCAAACTCATCCATATTCGTTTTGCCCACCATCACCGCACCAGCATCTGCCAGTTTTTGGGTCACGGTTGACTCGTAGGAGGGGACAAAATTTTCCAAAATCCTGGAACCGCAAGTGGTGCGAATCCCCTGGGTACAGAGATTGTCCTTGATGCCAATGGGAATGCCAGCCAGCGGCCCAATTTCTTCACCAGCAGCGATTTTGGCATCCACAGCCTGAGCCTGTTCTAATGCTCTCTCTGCTGTCACGCTCAAAAAACTATGCAATTTCGGCTCTAGTGCCTGAATGCGGTCTAAAGCTTCTTGAGTAAGTTCTACAGCGGAGCGTTCTTTACTAATGAGTTGTTTGTGCAACTCGCGGATGGATGCCATGCTTTGCTTCTACCTTATAGTGACTCAAAGTCCAGATATTTAGTATAGGTCGTGGTTTAGACGCGATGGTTAATTCAGCAATTCTTTGGAATTAGAAATTTTAGCAAGGAAGTTTGGCAAACCCTGAAATGCCGATCCGAAGGTTGTTTTATAGAAAACAGCGCTTCCCCAACCTTGCCCAATTACCTTCCAATTCGAGCATACTGGATCGTGTCAATCACACGCGCCAGGTCAATTATGCGTCGATTTCAGTTTTGCGCGATCGCTCCCATGCGCTTTCTCGCTCAGAAAGTATTGAGACTCGCAACCCTATTGCTATTGTCTCTAACATTTTTCGGTTGGACACTTCCAGTGCAAGCCGCTACCCAAATTAGTCCTCGATTGGAAGAGCAAATTTTGCAGGTGATTCGTCAGCACCCAGAAGTAGTTCTGGAGTCGGTTCAGGCATATCAGCAACAACAACAACAGAAGCTAAGCCAAGCTCAGCAGTCATTTTTGCAGGAGTTCAAGACTAACCCCAAGGCAGTGATTGGTGCCTCTCCGACGACGGGAACCGAGTCGTCAAAGGTTGTGCTAATCGAATTTTCAGACTTCCAATGTCCTTATTGTGCCCAAGCGCATGACACGCTAAAGGAGCTGATCGCAAAGCATCCGGATGAAGTGACTTTAGCTTACAAGCATTTTCCTCTCGCTCCGATCCATGCGGAAGCCATGCCAGCGGCTAAAGCGGCTTGGGCGGCAGAGCAGCAAGGTAAATTCTGGGAATATCATGATGCTTTATTTGCCAAGCAAGACAAATTGGGCGAGGAGTTGTATGTGGAGATTGCCCAAACACTCAATTTGGATTTAGAGCAATTTAACCGTGATCGCGCCAGCGATGCTGCTAGTGCTGCGATTGGACAGGATATTCAGCTAGCCGAGAGTTTAGGGCTTGCAGGCACTCCCTTTTTCTTGATCGATACTGAGACGTTCTCCGGCCCTATCCAACTGTCAGATATGGAAAATCTACTCACTGCTGCCAAGTAATTCCGGTGTCACCAAGATTGAATCTGGATTGAGCGTTTTAAGCGTTCATTGCCTTTGAGGGCTTCTGACAGCCTCAGTCATTTAGTTCTGAGTTGAAAGAATGCCAGATTCCAGAGAGGCTGTCCCTTTGGTAACTAAAGGCAGTGTAATCAGAAACTCGGCTCCCTTACTGGGAGAAGAAATGCACTCCAGTTGACCACCATGTTTTTCGACGACCACTTGGTAGCTGATAGACAAGCCCAATCCGGTGCCTTTACCAATCGACTTGGTGGTAAAGAAAGGTTCAAACAGGCGTTTTCTAACCGCTTCAGTCATCCCCCGTCCATTGTCAGCGATGCGGATTTGTACCTGCTGGGGGTTGAGTAACTGGGTATCAATGGTGATGCGGCTGGGATTTTCTTTGATATCCTCAGGCGATCGCTGTGCGTCCCGTTCGTCTAGAGCATCCATCGCGTTGGAAAGCACATTCATAAACACCTGATTCAACTGACCGGCGTAGCATTCCACCAAGGGCAAATCTCCGTATTCCTTGATGATTTCAATGCCGCGACGTTCGGATTTATCTCTCAGGCGATTGTGCAGGATGGTCAGCGTGCTGTCAATTCCTTCGTGAATGTTGACAGGTTTCACTTCTGCCTCATCCATGCGCGAGAAGTTGCGGAGTGCCAACACAATCTTTTGAATTCGCTCAGCTCCGACTTTCATCGACGATAGCAGCTTGGGCAGGTCTTGCATCAGGAATTCTAGGTCAATTGCTTCAGCTTCTTCCTGAATTTCTGAATGCGGCTGCGGATAGTGCGTTTGATACAGTTCCAGCAACCTCAGCAAGTCTTGCATATAGTCGTTGGCATAAGTGAGGTTGCCGTAGATGAAGTTGACGGGGTTGTTAATCTCATGGGCAACCCCAGCCACTAACTGTCCCAGACTGGACATTTTTTCGGTTTGTACCAATTGCGCCTGAGTCTGCTGGAGTTCCTTGAGCGTTTGCTCTAACTCCTGCGCTTTAGTACGGGTTTGATTGTACAAATCTGCTTGGTTGAGCGCGATCGCAAACTGCTCAATCACGACCTGTAACAACTCCACCTCGCTATCGTTCCAAAGACGCGGCTCGGTGCTGTGGCTACAGCAAATTGCGACAACCATCCCCCCAGGCAACTGAACGGGGATACCAAGCACTGCTCGCATTCCTAGAGTGCGTACAAATTCTCGCCAAGTGGGATCTTCTACCGTTTCGATATCTTCTATCCGTAAGGGTTCCAGCTTCAGAAGTTTGGTCGCTAACACACCAAATGCCGATGCGGGATAGCGTCCGGTCAAATCGGGTAGGTGAGCATGACGAACTTCCGGGGAAATTTCCCAGTACGGCTCCTCTACATTGCCGTGATACCAGCCAAGATGACACCGATCGGTCTGAAGGACTTGCTGGATTTCGTGCAATGTTGTTTCTAAGATGGCATCAAAGTCAAGAGAATTGCGAATTTGGTTGGTGAGGCGATTAATTAACTGTTCACGCTGTGCTTGCTCTTTTAGCTGCTGCGCGGACAATCGCAAGGCATCTTCTACCCGTTTGCGATCGCTAATATCCCTTGTTATGGCAACGATACCCAGAATATTACCTTGAGCATCCCGCCAAGGAGCTTTTGTCGTTAAAAAGGTGGTTTTGATGTCACCATTAGAAACAACTTCCTCGTAAGCTTCAGCAACGCCTGCTTCCATAATCTGACGGTCTTTCGCCATGATTTGGTGGGCAAGGTCGGGAGGGAACAGTTCAGAATCGTCTTTGCCAAGAATCTCCTCAATTGGCTTTGCAAAGAAGCTTGCCAGATTAGAGTTGAGCGCGATACAACGCCCCTGTTGATTTTTGACGAAGATGAAGTCTGGTGTACTTTCCAAAATAGAGTTTAAGATGGCATTGCGTTCACGCAGGTCTGCTTCCGCTTGTTTGCGTTCGTCTTCGACGCGCTTGCGATCGCTAATATCCGTCGAAATCCCACCCAGCGCGTAAGGCACACCATCCTCATCCAGAATCGGGAAATGCACCGAAACGTATGTATGCAAACCATCTTCATGGGGGATAACTTCTTCTGAGACGATGGCTTTTCCCCCTGCCAGAATCCGTCGGTCGTTCTGTGTAAATTGCTGAGCCGTTTGTTGGGGAAACAAGTCGTAATTCGTCTTTCCTTTGATCTGCTCTCTGGTAATACCAAATAACCGTTCAAATTCCCGATTAACCCGAATGTGCCGTCCTTGAATATCTTTTAAATAAATCACTGCCGGACAGTTATCGATAATCGCTTGTAGTTCTGCCTCGCTCTCTTTCAAAGCGGCTTCTGCCTGCTCTCGTTCTCGAATTTCGTCTTGCAGGTGTGCCACCACCGCTTGGAGTTCCTGAGTCCGTTCCTCGACTCGTTGTTCTAGCTCTAGCTTCCCTTGGTTCAGTGCTGCTTCCGCTTCCTTGCGCTCCGTGATATCTAGCAGCACCCCACAGAAGATGATTTCACCCTGATTGTTTTTCGTAGGGATAGAACTACCCTGCCACCAGCGTATCTCTCCATTCGGCTTGATTAATCGCCCTTCATAGTGCCAAGGGATCGATTGCTCAATCGCTTCAGCGACCGACGCATAATAGCGTTCTAAGTCGTCAGGATGCACCTGACGAATGAACGCGCCGAAATCTGCCATCACCACCTCAGCCGTCACGCCTAGGAGATTCCAGATTCCTTCGCTCATATAATCTACTTTCCAAACATCGTTCCGGTTCGTAAACTGGAAAATCACCCCAGGTAGATTCGCGGTGGTATTTCTAAATCGTGCCTCGTTCACAGCTAAAGCTGCCTCGGCTTGTTTACGCTCCGTGATATCTTCGGTTGCCAGGATGATGCCACCCATCACTCCGGTTTCATCTTGCCAAGGACGAATCTCCCACTTGCGCCAGCCAGTTGCGCCATCCGTTCGCTGAAACGGTTCTTCAACCAACATCTCGACTGCTTCGGTCAAACAGCGTTGGTATGCTGCCTGTAGTGGTTCCCAGTCCGTGGGGAAAACCTCAGGATGCGATCGCCCAATAATTGCCTGTTGGTCCAGTCCCAAATCGCTCAACCACCGCTGGCTGAACAGCAAATAGTTGAGGTTGCAATCGAGAATGGCAGCAGCCAAGGGTAGGTTTTCGATGAATCGGAAACAAAGGCAATCGTGCTTCAGAGGGTTCAAAGCCGGGAAGTGCTGTTTCATGAATTAGGGGTTGTTCCTACACTGGGCAGTATCTAATACTGGGACTTCTCAGCCTCCCCATCTGCATACCAAAGTGCATGATGACAAAGAGGATTCAATATCTAGAGTTCCCTTCACACAAAGGCTAGTAACATTTGTTGAAATAACGAATTGCAAAAAAACGAGAAGAATTCTGCGTATATAGATAAGTTTTATCGCTGGCAAATACAAGTGATAGGCCTGCTACCACTACACCTTACCAGCGCCCTAAATTCTGAATCAGTTCAGCACAAGAATTTTATTGTGTCAGATGATACGAACTTGCTGAACGCGCCTTCCAAGCTAACTTCAAGGCTAAGTAGTACGCGATCGCACCGATGACATCGACTGTAACGCGATTCAAAATGAAACTCAGTTAGCACAAACACTGAAAATTTTAGGCGATCCCCTCGCGGTCAAAAATGGGGAAACTTTCTCGTCGGGTGCTGTCTATTTATCTAATACGGACAGTTTATCAACTCGTGACAGCGAGTCTTAAAGTAAATTATGCGTCGAATTCAATTTTGGGCATTTGCCCCCATCGTCCTACTCGCTACATTCTTTCCTGGGATCGTTCAAGCGCGGCAGTCTGTGGCAAATGTTAGCGGTAATATTGTCCCCATTGGTCTTGCTCAAGAAGGATCTCTGTTGTTGGCGCAGGCAAATACGCTCTCACCTCTAGAACAAGCAGTGATTGCTGAAATGAATCAGGCGCGGAAAAATCCCGCCGCCTATGCCGCCGTGCTGGAGAATTGGAAAAAACGCTTCCAGGGTAAGCAAGTCAGAATGTCTGGAAATGTCTTTTTACAAACCCAAGAAGGCGTCAAAGCCGTCGATGAAGCGATTCGCTTTCTGAAATCCACTCGTCCTCTCCCACCTCTAAGTGCATCGAAAGGGATGTCATTGGGGGCTAGAGATCATGTGAAAGACCAAGGACCAAAAGGTAAGGTCGGTCACAATGGGAGCGATCGCAGCGATCCGTTTTCTCGTATCAACCGCTACGGTTCCTGGCAAACCACCGCAGCCGAAAATATTAGTTACGGCTCTGACACGGCTCAATCTATCGTGATGCAGTTAATCATTGATGATGGAGTTCCGAATCGCGGTCACAGGAAAAACATTTTCAACCCCGCCTTCCGAGTTGCCGGAGTAGCTTTTGGGTCTCACGCAAAATATAAATCCATGTGCGTGATTACCTATGCTGGAGGATATAAAGAGAAATAGGCTTCATGGATCACTCGTCCTCCTCATCTCATCTCCTCAGCGTTCTGTGCCAGGGAAAAGGCTTTCCGATTCTCTGTCTACACGGTCATCCGGGTTTAGGCAGCAGTATGTCTGTCTTCACTAACCACTTATCCCAAAAATTCCAAACTTTTGCTCCTGACCTCCGGGGATACGGTAACAGTCGCATTAATGGAAATTTCACGATGGAAGACCATTTGACCGATTTGGAGGCGCTTCTAGACCGCTTCCAGATTGAGCGTTGCCTATTACTGGGATGGTCTTTAGGAGGAATTTTGGCGATGGAGCTGGCGCTGAGGCTACCAGAGCGAGTCACGGGTTTGATTTTGATTGCCACAGCAGCACGCCCCCGTGGGAATCATCCGCCAATCAGTTGGCAGGATAATTTGTACACGGGGGTTGCTTCGATTGTGAATCGGGTACAGCCTGGGTGGGAGTGGAATATCGAGACCTTTGGGAAGCGATCGCTCTATCGCTACCTGATCGGACAACACACTCCCGGCACCTACCGCTACCTCGCCTTAGAAGCGATGTCAGCTTACCTGCAAACCTCAGCGGCGGCAACACGGGCACTCAACACTGCTCTGAGAGCTGGTTACAACCGATTGCCAGACATCCAGCACATCCAGTGTCCGAGTTTGATGCTGGCAGGAGCAAGCGATCGCCACATCACTCCTGAGTCAAGTTTAGAAACGGCTCATCACCTCAAGGATTGCCAATGGCATTGCTACCCGAATACCGCTCATTTATTTCCCTGGGAAATTCCCGAACAGGTACTGCGGGATATTGACTCCTGGCTCGATAGCCATCCGCAAGTCACAATGCCAGAGAGAGTATAGATACCATCCCATCGGCACCTCACCCTGTACCAAGGCAATTTAGCCCTGACCAGAGCAGGGTGGTTTCATTGATTAAACGAAAATTCTGTAACGTTGATTTTGGTTAGCGGTAGGGGTATAGCAATGCCCCTACAAAATGTCGCCATGCCTGGATATTTTCTTTGATTGGATGAAAACACCCTGGACTTAGCTCTGACTAGAGGGTATGCCAGTTCAAATTTGGTATCCAAATCAAATTTTGTTAATCTTCCAGATTCCAGAAGCATCTAACCCCGCCTCCAACCCCTCTGGTTAACCGAGAGGAGTTGAGGGTGAGGTGCCAAAGATCGGGATATTACCCGCTAAACGGCTCAAAACTTAAGAAGGCTGACCGCTAAAAAACGTGGCTGTTCTCTGGCGGTCAAAACGCTCCCCCGACTCATCGTAAATCGTTAGCCTCTCTGGCTTACAGCGCTTCACCGTGACTTTAAGACCTTTAGCTCCTTCTTCTTCCAAGTCTTGGATATAACCAGCTTTAGTTCCATCAGCTTCCTGGGCGCGAAGGAAAGGACCAAAGTAGTAAGTACAACGGGGGTTGTCTGTGACAATCTCAACCCACCAAGCCCATCCAAAGAAGTGGAGAATGTTAATCAAAAATTCCTTCATGTTCTTTGCCTATCTTAGGGGATACAAAGCAGCCTTCTAAAAGGGAGTTCTTTACATTTTGTTATATTCTGTCATCTTTCTTTTTGAAACCCTCTTTCGTGAGGTTATTCAAATAGAGCCGATTCGACCAACGCTGACGATAGATTTCATAAAGAGCCATTCCTCCTGCGACTGAGGCATTTAGGCTTGGGGTGTTTCCCTGTAGCGGAATCGAAATCAAGAAGTCACAACACTTTTGGGTCAGAAGATTCAATCCTTCACCTTCAGAACCAATTACTAATACTACTGGTCCAGTAAATTGCGTAGTGTGTAACATTTGACCATCACCTGCGGCGGTGCCGTAAATCCAAAAGCCAGCCGCTTTCAATTCTTCTAAGGCACGGCTGAGGTTAACCACTCTAGCAACAGGAAAAGTTTCTAAAGCTCCGACTGCCACTTTCATGACGGCGGAGGTGATTCCCACTGCCCGTCGTTGAGGGATCACCAATCCTTGGGCACCCAAGGCTTCTGCCGTGCGAATAATCGCTCCCAGATTGTGGGGATCGGTAATCCCATCCGCTACCACCAGCACTGGCTGCTCTGAGACGGATTTTGCCTTAGCGATTAACTCACTCAGGTCAGTGTAAGCGTAGGGTGCGACTTGAGCGACTACACCTTGGTGATTCCCCCCGTGGCTAATTTGCTCTAGGCGGCGGGCGCTGACTTCATCGATTACCGTTCCCCGTTCCTTGGCTTTCAGTAGGAGGGAGTGAAAGCGGGAATCATAACGCAAATTTGGCAGTATCCAAACCCGATTTAGCTGGCGATGCTTCTCCAAAGCGGTGAGGACAGGATGCCGTCCATAAATCAGATCGCTTTCTTCTTCGGGTGCGGCAGCTGCTGCTCGATCCTCGTCCTGGGGACGACCTCTGGGGATCTCCCGTTCGTGCCGGTTGGAAATCGACTTCTTTGGCTTAAAGTTGTCTGTCGGGCGCGTATCAGTCGAGTCAGTGTCTTTGTGGCGGGAGGCGGGACGGATTTGCTGACGTTCTCGGCGCGTATCAGTCGAGTCAGTGTCTTTGTGGCGGGAGACGGGACGAATTTGCTGACGCTCTCGGCGCGTATCAGTCGAGTCAGAGTCTTCGTGGCGGGAGACGGGACGAATTTGCTGACGCTCTCGGCGCGTATCAGTCGAGTCAGAGTCTTCGTGGCGGGAGACGGGACGAATTTGCTGACGCTCTCGACGCTGAAGAATCGGCTTGACTTGCTCGTGCTTCCCAACCGGGCGCGAATCCCAATTCGCATCCTCGTTATCAGAGATAGAGCGCTCCTGGGGCGTCCGGTGTTCTATAATTCGCTTCCCAATCCGATTTTCCCCAATCCGCTTTGGGAAGGCACGCTTGGCTCGAATGGGCTTCCCTCGACTGGTAGTGGCTCTGTTCGGATGATGAGGGCGGCGATGTTGATCGGCCATATTGTTAAGAATCTTTAACTTGTGAAAGTGGATTTAGCTCTAAGTAGCTCAGCAGCTGGTTCAATCGCTGGGGATCTGTTAGGTAAAGATAGCCCATCAACGTCTCTAAGCTGGTAGCTTGTTGATAAATTTCGGGATCAAGGCGCTTGGGACGACCTGCCGCAGCGTTACGTCCTCGCCGCAAGATTTCTAATTCTGTGTTGGTGAGGTGGGGTTCGAGCGATCGCAATGCTTTTGCTTGACTTTCGGCTCTCACCTGCGCCACTACCATGTCATGATAAGCGTGGGATCGCTTGGGTGGCAGTAGATAAAAACTACGGATATAAAGTTCATACACGGCATCTCCTAGATAAGCTAAAGACGCCGGGGAAATCTGCTGAATTTGACTGCTGCGTGCGATCGCCCAGGTCGAGTTCAACGATATTTTGGTTTGACCCAGTACAGGGTTAGTATTCAGCCAATCTGAACACTCTTCCTCCTGTGAACTCACATTTATGCCCTACCTCGCCCTCTAGTTGATCTTAATGCTTTTGCCTGAAAACCAGGTGATAGGGAATCGGTAGTAGGCACTCGGTAAGGGGAATCGGTAATCACCTGTTCCCTGTGTCTCCTAAGCCTCTGCACCGCTGCTTTTTATTTCCCCATCATTGCCCGTTCAGGACTTTTGAAAATGATTGGGGCGGGTTCTCAAGCCCCCGCCCCTCAAGTGCGATCAGCCGAGTTATCGCGGCATCACGAAGAGCGCATCCGCGCCGCTACGCGATCGCGCTTCTGTATTAGGTCAAGCAGGCTTGACATTCTCCAATGCCGCTTCGACTGAAGGCTGCAATGACAGAAACTGTTCCAAGCGAACCAGCTTGACAGTTTGAGTCACACGGGCATTTGTAACAATTTGCAAACTACCCTCAAGGCTTTGGGCCTTTTTCACCAGCTGCACTAAAGCGCCCAATCCAGAACTATCAACAAAATCAATTTTGGAAAGATCCAGAACAATGTTACTGGGACTTTCCTCAATACACTTGCTGATAACTTTCCGAAATGTGGGTTCGGAAAAAGCATCCAATAAGCCTGTGAGGCGGAATAGTTGATAATTGTCCCTAACTTCGCGAGTGCCTCTTAAGCTGACAGTTAGGGTTAGTGGCTCAGGAATAACACCCTCCTAGCTGGATTGTCCTTAGTCGAGGCTTTATTATAAAACACAATGCGCGGATATACCCATTTGTTGTGATTAGTCCTGAGTCATTGACGATTAGTCAAGCTGATAAGTCAAGGACATCAGACTTGCTACGTCACCTGGGACAAACTTCACCCCTTCCCCTCTTTAGTCGCAAAGAGGGGGAGAAGAGAGGGAGACATCCTCGCGAATGAGTCTTAACAGGCAATGCGATCGCGTCTAGGAGATCCGCTTATGCGATCGCATCTGCTCAACAAATTGCTCAAACAGATAGTCGGCATCATGTGGACCAGGGCTGGCTTCTGGGTGATACTGCACGGAAAAGAAGGGCAGAGATTTGTGCCGCAACCCAGCCACAGTGCGGTCGTTCAGGTTTAGGTGAGTAATTTGCACTTCTGGATTTAAAGAATCCGCATCGATCGCAAACCCGTGGTTTTGGCTGGTAATCTCCACTCGCTGGTTCTCAAAACCAGCGGGTTGATTTAAGCCCCGATGACCAAATTTGAGCTTGAAGGTGTCAGCCCCCAGCGAAAGACCGAGAATTTGGTGCCCCATACAGATCCCAAACATCGGTTTTTGGCTTTCTAGCAGTGCCTTGGTGGTTTCGATGCCTTCGGTGACAGCAGCGGGATCGCCGGGACCATTGGAAAGAAAAATTCCATCCGGGTTGTGTTTGAGAATTTCTTCGGGGGGTGTATTGGCGGGAACCACGACCACGCGGCAACCGTAACTCGCCAGACGCCGCAGGATGTTCCGTTTGATCCCAAAATCAAGGGCGACCACCGTGAGGGGTTCCCCGGTTTCTGAGGGGATTCCAGGGCTAAATTCCCAACTCGACTCGGTGGGGTCAGACCACTCATAGACCTTGGCAGTCGTCACTTCTCGAACGAGATTCAATCCTGCCATGCTGGGAGCTTCTTGCACTTTCTCCAACAATTCAACGGGGTCAAGAATTTCGGTGGAAATCGCGCCATTCATGGCACCAGAGGAGCGAATCTTCCGGGTAAGGGCACGGGTATCGATGCCGTAGATGCCTGGAATGTTGTGTTGCTTGAGATAATCGGGCAAAGACTGGCTGGAACGCCAATTGCTGGGACGGGAGGAAATGTTACGAGCGATCGCGCCCCGCACTTGAGGACCATTTGATTCTTCATCATCTAGATTGACGCCAGTGTTGCCTAATTCTGGATAGGTGAAGGTGACAATCTGACCACAGTAACTGGGATCTGTCAAGACTTCTTGGTAGCCGGTGATACCCGTGTTAAAGACCACTTCACCGATAGACGTTCCAGAGGCACCAAAAGACCAGCCTCTGTACGACGTGCCATCGGCAAGGACGAGCAGCGCTGGTTGATTAGAAGAAATAGGCATAAGGGAGTGGTTAGTTTTTAGAAATTAGTTCTTATTTGGTTAAGTTATCATCTCACAGCCGGTTGGGATAAGGCAGGCGGGGCGTTGTGTGAGAATGCGATCGCATTTGGCAGATCCGAATTGAAGGGGGATGGCATTGTATTAGTAGGGCATGGCATTGCCATGCCTTATTGAACGGGAGAACGGCTATCTAGACACCGCCCGTTTAAAAGAAAATTCGCGAATGGCTAATTTTTCAGAAACTCAACTAACTGCTCCAACTTCGACCAAGCAGTACCGCTACCCAAAATTTCTCTAGCCATCGCAATACCCTCTACATGGCTACCCATTGCGATCGCGCCGCCAACCTGGAGTGCCAACGCCGCATTCAAAGCCACTACATCCTGCTGCGCGGATGTTCCTTTTCCTTGAAGGACATCGCGCAAAATTTTGGCATTTTCCTCAATATCTCCACCCCGAATCGACGTGGTGGGTGCTGGTGTCAAGCCTAATTCTTCGGGATGCAGCGTTGTCAGTTGTACCTCACCACCAGACAGCACTGCTAAATCGGTTGCGTCTGCTAACCCAGCTTCATCCAGTTTCTCTCGTCCATGCAGGACAATTGCCTGCTGAGTTCCTAACTGCCCCAAAGCATGGGCAATCGTCACCACCAAGTTGGGATCGCACACACCAATGATCTGTCCGGTGGGGCGTAACGGATTTACTAAGGGACCTAGTAAATTGAAGACCGTCCGCACTTTCAAGGTTCGCCGTAGCGGTGCCACCGCTTTCAGCGCTGGGTGCCAACCAGGTGCAAAGAGAAAGGTAATCCCGACTTTCTCAAGTGCTGCTTGTGCTTTCTCACTATTGGCATTCAGATTGACTCCCAGCGCTTCCAAGACATCCGCCGAGCCAACTTTGCTCGAAGCCGAACGATTGCCATGTTTGGCGACTGAGATGCCAGCAGCAGCGGCGACAAAGGCAACGGCTGTCGAAATATTAAAGGTTGATGCCCCATCTCCGCCAGTTCCACAGGTGTCAATAACTGGGCTGAGGACTGGGGACTGTAGGGGTTGGCTGAGTGGAGAAGACTGGGACTGTAACACCTGAGCCATCCCCGCGAGTTCGTCTGCTGAAACCCCCTTTGCTTGAAGGGCGGCTAAAATCGCCCCCGATAGCACTGGTGGAATTTCCTCGTTTAACCATGCCTGCATGAGAGAGGAGGCTTGGTCATGAGGCAGGGATTGCCGATCGAGTAGCTGTTGTAGCAAGTTTGGCCAGATGGATGAGTCGGTAGAAGCGATCGCTCCTGTCGTCCCAGCAGTATCTTGGCTCATCAGTGAAGGAGTATTAGTCATTAACAGGTCTGGGTGTGGCGCACTCAGTTCAGAGGCATTTTGCAAAAGCTTATCGGATCGCCAAGCTCTCTAGCAACGTCCTGCACAATTCTCTCCCGTAATCTTACTGAGATTGCACAGACTGAGATTGCACAGATCGCACAATAGGTTTTTGACTAAATATTAAGATTCAGCTATTTTGCCGATTCCAATTCGGCTCTTTTAGTTTGATGATTTAAGTATTAGTGTTTGCCATCTTCAGTTTTTTCCTATTTGTTAAATTTGCCTGTAGTTATATATACATTCTTTGTTCACTTTACAAAACTTTTATATAAATCGTTGCTTCTTTACAATAAAAATAAATTTATTTTACAAAAAATTAGTAGTTCAAGCATGAATCAAATCGGGATGATTACGGAGGTTTTTTAATGCAATCTTCTAAGCAGAAAGTTTCTCAAGAAACAATAAATTTAAGCGCTGTACCTATCCCAGGAAATTACGCTAAAAAACCTCCTAGAAATCGATTAAAGAAACTCATTAGACGCTTAAATATTAGGCAAAAAATTAGTTATGGATATGCGGTTGCTATCGGAATAGCAGCTTTAGGAACCAGTGCGGGGCTTCTAGTTGGGGAATATTACCAGAGACAGGTAGCAGAGCAACTCGAACACGCCCAGCAAGAAGAATATCTCTTAAGCCACTTGAAAATCGCTGTACTAGAAGCAAGAACCCACCAGCAGCAGTTAATTTCCCAGTTAAAAAAACCAAAAGAGTTTCAAGGCGAAGTCTTCCGCTTATCACACCAAATTAATAAAGTTAAAGAACTCTACTTCCAAGTAAATTTATTGGGGACTCAAGATAAACTTTTTAAGCATTCGGAGAAAGAAAGTGCGGAAATCAAAAAATGGTTGGAAATTTACGGTGGGACTGTAGAAGCTTACAGCCAAAACTTAAACTTAATCTTAAAAAAAATTGAGCAAGCTGGGTTACAGCCAGAAACAGTTCCCAAAAACCAGAATTTATTGTTAAATTTTACCGATACTGAAGAGGCGCTTAAGTTTGATAGTCTCTCGAATGATTTAACAAAATTGATTGAGGTTTCTACTCAGGAAGAGGAAGAAACAGCGATCGCTTTCCAGCAGGTCGAGAAACTACGTATCCAGATTATTGCTGCCAGTATGTTGCTGTCAATGGCGATCGCTACGATAATCGCCCGTTATTCCAGTCGAGCGATCGCCCATCCTCTGGAAACCGCCACCCAAATTGCTCAGCAAGTTACCGAACAAGCAAATTTTACTCTCCAAGCACCCGTAGTCACCGAGGATGAAGTTGGACGCCTGACAACCTCCCTCAATCAGCTGATCCGCAGCGTCGGCACCTACACCCAGGAACTGAAGCAAACCCAAGCACAGCTCGATCGCTTCTTCAACCTTTCATTCGATATGCTTTGTATCGTTGGGTTTGACGGCTATTTTAAGCAGATAAACCCAGCTTTTGAAACAACACTTGGCTACACTGGCGAAGAACTTTTAGCAAAGCCATTGTTGCATTTTATTCATTCTGACGATCGAGCAACCAGCATTGCTAAGGCAAAGAAACTTGCCAATGGGGTGATGGTTAGCTCCTTGATAAACCGCTACTGCTGTAAAGACGGTTCCTATAAATGGTTGGAGTGGACGTGTGTTCCCTTTGCGCCAGAAGGTTTAATCTACGCGGTTGCCCGTGATATTAGCGATCGCATACAAGCCGAAACAGCACGGCAGGAAAGCGAACAGCAATTTCGAGCTTTGGTTGCTAATATTTCAGGTGCCATCTATCGGTGTGGCTGCGATAACGACTGGAAGATGGAGTTTATCAGCGATGCGATCGCAGAAATTTCTGGTTATCCGTCAGGGGACTTTATTCACAATCAAGTTCGCACTTTTGCCAGTATTATCCATCCTGAAGATACCGCGATGGTGGACAGGCTTGTCCAAGAGGCTGTGCAGAAAAAACAGCCTTTTATCATCGAGTATCGAATTATTCGAGCCGATGGAAGCATCCGATGGGTCTATGAGAAAGGTCAGGGTATATTCAATTCCGCTGGGGAGCTTCTGTCTCTAGACGGAGCGATCTTTGATATTAGCGATCGCAAGCAGACAGAAGAGGCGTTGTATTCATCAAACCGGCGAGTCTTCAAGATTCTGGAAAGCATCACGGATGCCTTTTATGCCCTCAACCATCAGTGGGAGTTCACCTATATCAACAAGCAAGCGGAGCTACTTTTACAGAGAACCCGATCGGAACTTCTGGGCACCAATATTTGGGATGTGTTTCCCGAACCAGTTGGGTCAACTTTTTACAATCAATATCACCAGAGTGCTGCTCAACAAATTTCCATCGCGTTTGAAGAATTTTACCCCTCTCTCCATACCTGGTTTGAAGTCCGTGTCTACCCCAGTGAAGAGGGGCTTTCTGTCTACTTCCACGACATCACCGAGCGGAAAGCTGCTGAGAAAGCCCTGGCAGAGCGAGCCAGACTAGCTGCATTTCGTGCTGATGTTGGGTCTGCTCTCACCCAAAGCGACACCTTACCAGGCATCCTGCAACGCTGC
Organism: Coleofasciculus sp. FACHB-1120; assembly: GCF_014698845.1. Classification (NCBI taxonomy): domain Bacteria; kingdom Bacillati; phylum Cyanobacteriota; class Cyanophyceae; order Coleofasciculales; family Coleofasciculaceae; genus Coleofasciculus; species Coleofasciculus sp. FACHB-1120. Next base: position 90,420 of record NZ_JACJTV010000007.1, read on the forward strand.
GCCTTGGCTGTGGTTAAACACCTGGATGCCGCATTTGCCCGCATTTGGATGCTCAATGCCGAGGAGAACGTACTGGAACTGCAAGCTAGTGCAGGGATATACACTCACCTACACGGCAACCATCACCGCGTGAAAGTCGGACAATTCAAAATCGGTCTGATTGCCCAAGAGCGAAAACCGCACTTAACGAATTCGGTCCTCGACGATCCTCGTGTCAGCGATAAGGATTGGGCGAACCGAGAGGGAATGGTTGCCTTTGCGGGCTATCCCTTAATTGTCGAAGATCAGCTGATTGGGGTGATTGCTATGTTTGCCCGCCATACCTTCAGCGAATCTACTTTCAAAGCGCTAGAATTTGCCGCCGATGAGATTGCGATAGGCATTAAGCGCAAGCAGGCGGAGGAGGCACTGCGCGAAAGTGAAGAGCGATTCCGCTTGTTAGTGGAGGGTGTGAAAGACTATGCAATTTTCATGCTCGATCCTCAGGGAAGGATTGCCAGTTGGAATGCTGGGGCAGAACGCATTAACGGCTATCGAACCGACGAGATTTTGGGACAGCATTTTCACTGCTTTTATACCGCTGAAGATATCGAACTAGGTAAGCCAGAGGAAGAACTGAGGGTAGCGACCACCGCCGGTCGGTTTGAAGACGAAGGCTGGCGCGTTCGCAAGAGCGGATCGCAGTTTTGGGCGAATGCGATCGTCACAGCTTTATGGGATGAGAGTGGACAGCTACGGGGTTTCTCAAAAGTAACCCGCGACATCACCGAGCAAAAACTGGCACAGGAGAAGCTGCAACGAACAACATCGCTACAACAAGCGATTTTAAATAGTTCTAACTACACAATCATTTCTACGACAACAGCGGGTACGATTCTCACTTTTAATGCAGCCGCAGAGCGATCGCTAGGATATGCTGCCTCTGAGGTCGTGGGCAAAATGACGCCTGCGATCATCCATGACCCAGAAGAAGTCGTAAAACGGGCGCAAGAACTATCTCAGGAGCTGGGAGTTCCAATTGATCCTAATTTTGAGGTTTTTGTTGCCAAAGCCCGATTAGGGGGGTCAGACGAGCGAGAATGGTCTTATATTCGCAAAGATGGTAGCCGCTTCCCCGTGCTGCTGTCGATAACGGCTTTGCGCGATGCACAAGGTGAGATTACTGGGTTTCTCGGAATTGGCAATGACATCACCGATCGCAAAGCTGCTGAGCAAGCATTGCGGCAATCGGAAGCTCAGTTCCGAGAACTGGCGGCTCAAGAAGAACTTTTCAATCAGCTATCTAGGCAGATCCGCCACTCTCTAGAACTGGATACCATTCTAGAGACGGCTGTGAACGAAATCTATCATCGGTTGCACCTGGATACGTGCATCTTTGCCTGGTACCGTCCTGAGATGGAGCCGGTTAGTTGGGAAGGGGTTAAGGAAGCAAAAAATAGTGATTTTCCTAGCTGGGTGGGTTTTTTCCCGGATGAAGCTTTTGCTGCATTTACTGAGAAAATCCTGCGCCAAGAAATTGTTCGTGTCGATGATGTCAAGACTCTAAACGACGATCCGGCGTTGCAGCAGGTGTTACTGGGAACGGGTGCTGCTTCTGTATTAGGGCTACCGCTTCAGACACAATTCGGTAGGATTGGCTTGATAAGTTGTAATCGCATCCAAGAAGCAAAACCTTGGACGAATGCTGACGTGGCACTGCTCTGCGCGATCGCAAATCAGATGGCGATCGCAATTAACCAAGCTGAACTCTACGCCGAAGCCGGTCATTCTGCCCGTCTTGCCCAAGATAAAGCCTTGCAACTCGAACAAACTTTGCAAGAACTCCAAGAAACTCAAACCCAACTGATTCAAGCCGAAAAAATGTCCAGCCTCGGTCAGATGGTTGCTGGCATTGCCCATGAATTTAACAACCCGGTTAACTTTATCCACGGCAACCTCCAACACGCCAATAACTACATTCAAGACTTGCTTGACTTAGTTGAGCTGTATCAGCAGCAATATCCCGAACCTACACCTGAAATTGAAAGCTTTGTAGAGAAAATCGAGCTAGAATTTACGGCTAAAGACCTGCCCAAAATGCTGTCTTCCATGAATATAGGAACGCAGCGAATTCGCGAGCTAGTCTTATCTTTGCGGAACTTCTCGCGCCTTGATGAAGCGGACATGAAAGCCGCTGACCTGCACGAAGGCATCGACAACACGCTGTTAATTCTAAATAACCGTCTCAAAAAAGAGGTTGAGGTGATTAAGCACTATGGAAATTTACCTTTCATTGAGTGTTATCCCGCCCAGCTCAATCAAGTGTTTATGAATATTCTAAATAATGCGATTGATGCCCTATTAGGTCAAAAAGAGCAGAGCGAGAAACAAATAGTCATTTCTACTCAAGTAATAGCAAACAATCAGATTAGCGTGAGAATTCGAGATAATGGGTCTGGAATCTATCAACCCATAATAGAGAAGATATTTGACCCATTTTTTACAACCAAGGAAGTAGGAAAGGGGACAGGTTTAGGACTTTCAATTTCTTACCAAATTATTGAAAAACATGGTGGGAAGATTTTCGTAAGTTCCCAGTTCGGAGAAGGAACAGAATTTGCGATTTCTCTTCCAATTAAACAGTCAATTTTGTCTGCTAAATCGGCTACAGCGCAGTCGAATTAAGATTTATTTAGGCTATTTTCCTTTCCATTAACGCAAGCCTTGGGTAAACAGTTCAAATCCAAATTTTTGTAGCTAAATAATCTGAACCAATAGTACCATCATGTAAAATCAACAAATTACGAATAACTATCTGAAAAAATATGTCAGAAAGTCGTGGAACCTTCAACGCCGAGGAAGTGTTGCCGGACGAGCGCAACTTCGTCGCCGCTGTTCTAGATACAGCAGCAACTTTGGTAGTGGTTCTCGACACTCAGGGACGAATTATCGTTTTCAATCAAGCCTGCCAGCAAACCACTGCTTACTCGGCGGAGGAGGTCAAAGGCAGACCATTCTGGGATTTGTTTCTGCTGCCAGAAGAAGTGGAACCTGTCAAAGCGGTCTTCAAAACGCTTCAAGCGGGTCAGTTCCCAAACCAATATGACAACTACTGGTTAACGCGCGATCGCGATCGCCGTTTGATTGCTTGGTCAAATACGGCGCTGCTCGACTCCGCTGGTGGGGTTAAGTACATTATCGGTACGGGAATTGACATTACCGAGCGTCACCAGGCAGAGCAAGCGCTAAAAAAGGCAAAGGCTGAGCTAGAAATCAGGGTTGAAGAACGGACGGCTGAACTTAGGAAAGCCAACGAGCAATTGCAGAGGGAGATGCTAGAGCGCCAGCGCACCGAGGCAGCGCTCCAGCAGAGCTATAACCTCTTGCAGGGAGTCATTGAAGGAACGCCTGATGCAATTTTTGTCAAGGATCTGCACTGCCGGGTGGTGATGGCTAATTTAGGTCTTGGCACCATTTTGAATCGGCAGGTAGAGGAAATTATTGGCAAGGATAATAGCGAATTGTTGCCACCTGAACTTGCCCGTCAACTCACAGAGACCGAATGTCGAATTATGGCATCGGGAAAAACTGAAGTGGTTGAGGAAGCTGTTACCATCATGGGCATCACCAAGACTTATCTTTCGACCAAAAGCGTTTTGCGTGACCCTTCTGGTAAGGTGATTGGTCTGATTGGCATCTCGCGGGATATCACCGAGCGGAAAGCCGCTGAGGAGGCACTTCGAGAATCCGAAGAGCGTTATCGTAACTTTCTTGAGACTGCCTTAGAAGGAGTTTGGGTGATTGACGCTGAAAGCAAGACGGTTTTTGTCAATCGCACAATGACAGAAATGCTTGGCTACACAATTGAGGAGATGCAGGGTAGACCGCTTCATGATTTCATGGATGATGAAGGGAAAGCGATCGCTGCTCACCAAGTCGAACTTCATCGCCAAGGGATCGAAGGCAAGATTGATTTTAAATTAAGTCGCAAAGATGGCTCGTTTCGATGGGCAATTGTTTCGACCTCTCCCATCTTCGACTCAGCAGGAAATTATGCTGGAGCCTTTGCGATGATTACGGATATCACCGCTCGCCGACAGGCGGAAGAAGCACTGCGCGAAAGTGAGACGCGGCTGAGAGAACAAGCAAGGCGGGAAAACTTGCTCAACCGTCTGGCTAGCCAAATCCGTAATAGTCTCAACTTAGACAAAGTTTTAGAAACAACTGTGCAAGAGATCCGCAATTTGTTGCAGATTGAGCGGTGTCATTTTGCCTGGTATTACCCTGACAGAGAGGAACCCGGCTGGGAAATCGTCAAGGAAGCTCGCAATCCGGAGCTTTCCGATTTAAAGGGTTACTATCCGATTGCTGCTGTCGGGTCAATGGGGCAAAAGCTTTTGAACCTGGAAATGCTGCGAATCGATGATATTGAGAAACTGAGCCAGAGGTCGCGTCTGGCGGCTCAGCCAAGCGAGAAGCCGCGAAGCGCGGCATACGTTAGCGATCGCTTGTGGCGTAGATTTCTGCGTTCGATGGGCTTCGCCTCTATCTTGGTGCTGCCCATTCAAACGCGATCGGGTACCATTGGTATCCTGAGCTGTTGCCAGAGTTCTGCACCCAGACCTTGGAGCGATTGGGAAGTCGAACTACTGCACGCTGTAATTGACCAACTTGCGATCGCGATTAACCAAGCCGAACTCTACGCCGCCACCCGCACCACTGCTAGACAATTCCAAGAACAAGCCGCCAAGCTCGAACAAACCCTGCACGAACTCCAACAAACCCAAGCTCAACTGGTACAGACAGAAAAAATGTCGAGTTTAGGGCAGTTAGTTGCCGGTATTGCCCATGAAATTAATAATCCCGTCAACTTTATTTATGGCAACTTAGCTCACACGGAGGAATACTCCAAAGACCTCCTCAATCTGCTACAGCTTTATCAGCACCACTATTCCCATCCAGTCCCTGAGATTCAAGACGAAATGACGGCTATCGATCTAGATTTTCTGATCGAAGACCTTCCCAAGATGCTAACTTCAATGAAAGTGGGTGCTGAGCGCATTCGTCAGATTGTCTTATCGCTGCGGAACTTCTCCCGTCTGGATGAAGCAGAAATGAAGGCAGTTGATATTCACGAAGGGATTGAGAGCAGCCTCCTGATTCTACAAAATCGCCTGAAAGCGAAGCCCGACCATCCTAGCATTCAATTAATGAAAGAATACGGCGACTTGCCACAAGTAGAATGCTATGCCGGACAGTTGAATCAAGTCTTTATGAATCTACTGACGAATGCAATTGATGCCTTAGAAGACAGAATGAGTCATGGAGAAGAAAATACTCATTCCTACATCCCTAAGATTCGGATTCGCACCTCTGTTATCAACTCCGATCGGGTATCGATCAGCATTGCCGATAACGGTCTAGGGATGACAGAAGCCATGAAAAAACAGCTATTTAATCCCTTTTTTACAACTAAACCCGTAGGCAAAGGCACGGGTTTAGGTTTGTCGATCAGCTATCAAATTGTTGTGGAAAAGCACGGAGGTCAATTGGACTGCCTCTCGGAATTGGGGCAAGGTACAGAGTTTGCGATCGCAATTCCGATTCAACAGCACACTTAGGCTCCATTTTATCGGCTTTGCACTTAAATACACTACAGCTAACTAGTGCCTTCTGTTTTTCGTTTTTACTGATTAACCTTAACTGAGTGGCTGATTAATTCGACGAGTGTTAGTCTGTTCATGCTGAAGTGTTAGCGCAGAAATAAGCTGTGTCCAAAGGGACTTTCAGTAGAATAAATAAAGCGATAAAATTTTAACGAGTAACAGCAATGGGTATCCATCGCGGCATCGTTTCAGCTACCTTTTTAATTTTGACAGGATTGAGCGCGATCGCTCCCCCTGTTTTCTCTCAAATTCAGGAGTTTACAACTAAACAACCTGAACTCCAACAAATCGATCTAATTTTTAGCCCGAATGTCAATCAAAGTTTTGAAGACGTGCTTGAGCAAGCAGAATCGATTGCTAGTAATTCTGTTGAGCAGGAATTCGCACGAAACCCGGAGGTTACACAAATTTATATCAGAATCTTCGGTGATGTCAAAGGACTAATAGCCCCGCTTCTATTTTCAAAAGTGTATCGTTCTGATTGGCAGACAGAACCTAAAATTGACCGTTGGATTCGCTATTTTGATAATTCTGGATTGTTGCTAGGCTTTTATAATAATTCATCTAATTCCTTGCCACCACCGATTCCTCCGACACCCACCTTCGGGCGCGAAGACGATCCGGGTTTTCGCGATGATTAATCTACAGGTAAATATACAGATAGAGGCGCGAATAAGCGCCTCTAATACACTTCGGTTAAGGTTTTAAGCCAAAACTTCAGCGCCTCTCAATCCCCCCCTTCAAAAGGCGCAAGAAAAGTAAAAAAGAGTTTTTTAAATCTCAATTCACTTTTTTATTGCCACACCTAAGCTTCTTCGCTCCCAGTTGATGAGAGCTAGGGGGAATCTAAGCGTTACAGCAATCACTGAAAATTATTCATTGCGCCTCTAAGTATAAAAAACGCTAAAATAATCTTTTTAAGACAACAAACCTGGATTTTTCTTTCTACCCTTTAACCCGGTTATTGTTGCCAAAGTTCCAAACAGAAGGATACCCAATGTAGGAGTAGTTTCAGGAACAACTGCCACCTCATCAACCACTAAGGCTGAAATACGTGTTCCATCCCCAACATCCACAACTCCAATCCCTAAAGTATATTCCCCTGAAGCTGGAAGAATATAAGAAAAAGTTTGCAATCCAGTTTCTTTATTAAAGACACTTGCAGAGTCACTGAACTTTGAAATTGTATCCGCTAAATTAAAGAATTGAGTACCAGAGTCTGACTGAAGGCTGACAAAAGCAAAGTCATTAAAATCAGGATAGGTAAAGTCATTAACCGCAGCTTGCTCAACAGCCTCATTCGTGAGGAAGTTCCAAGAAAAAGATAACTTTTGCCCAGTACTGCCTTTAAAAGTTTGCTTGATGGCAGATCCCTCAATCGGCTCTGCGGTAGCCAGATCGTATAAAGATTCATCGCCCAAGAAAGTTGAGAAACCCAAGAATCCTTCTAAGCTCTCTTCTTCAGCAAAGCCAGAAATGAAGGTGACGGGAGCAGCATTACCGCCAATAATCGGATTTGAATTATTGTCAAAACCAAGAAGTTCTTGGTATGCAGTTGAGAGAAAAGCTTGACTTTTTCCTTGGGATGGCTTAATTCCGAAAGCTGAAGTTTCTATTCGATAATCGCCTACGGTTTTCCAACTCTGAAACCCTTCTTCAAATCCTCCATTCAGGATAGCAGCCTTTGCTGTATCCGGAAAACATACACTGGCACCGATAGCAAGTGCCGCAAGACTAATTGTTTTTATCATTGAGATGACTCCTAGTTTTTTCCGCAAAAAAGGTCATTTTTCAAGTTCTGCTAATTTTTAAGAGCAGGCTTGGGTTGACTTTAAGTATTTTCACGGATACCTCTATTAAAAGCATTTGTGGTTAAGCAAACATTAATAGAGGAATAAGACCTGCTAAAATTCGGCTTAACAATTTTATTGACAACTTTTGGATAAATTTATATTTTATTAATCTTGTATTAACCCAGAGATTAAAGAAGCTTAATTCTACGTCAGTAGTATTCCAGAGGGTGCGTAGAAACACCCAGATTTGGCGGTGGAAGTCGAGCATGAGGGAGCCGCCCATTCGACTAGAGAGAACAAAAAGCAGGCAAGATGCGACAGGTATAGCTACTTATGCCGATGGCTTGAGGTAATGCTGCGTTGACTAGCAGTTGACATGAATGCTGTGGCTTCGCTGTCGCAGCATTTTTGGTTGGCTGTTTTGGTTGACTGTTTAGGCTTTATAGAGGTTAGCTCGGCTAAATTCCTGCCAAATAATGACTCAAGATTTTTGATTATTGCGATCGCAAAAAGAGAGGAATTTAATGTCTAAGTTCAGTCGGAGGCAGCTACTAATTTTTTTTGGGGCGAGTGCCGGTACTGCTGTACTAGCTCCTACTTTGGGAAGACAGCGTTTTGGCAGCAATCCTAACGTTGCCCAAGCGGTTCTCCCACTGAAATTTACCCCAGTGCGATTGCCACATCCTTTACCGATTTATCAAGAGCAAAAAAGTTTTTACGCTACAGCCATTAATAATCAAGGAAGCGTCATCAATGCTTCTACCGATACTCGGTTAAGCACCTACAACATCATTGATGATGTTGTCGTGCCACCAGAATACGAACGTTATGTGATTGTACGTTGGGGCGATCGCGTCTTCCCTAACCAAGAAGAATATTTTGGCTACAACAACGACTACACCGGCTTCGTTCCTCTAGATGGCAGAAATCCCAACGACGGCTACTTATGGGTAAATCACGAGTATGTCTCTTACCCATTTTCTTTGGAGGCTCCAGGCACTTCAGAGGATTTAGCCGGATTCCCCGAATCGTACCCCTTAGTCATTGGGCAAAATTTGCCGAGTGACAGAACGAACATCGAACTCTTGGGCGAATTTTTGTACAACATGGGTGGCTCCGTCATTCGGATTGCCCGCGCAGATCGTGGCGGACGCTTTTCTGTTGTCCGCGATCCCAAAAATCGACGCATCCACCATCTTTCAGGTTTAGGGATTAACGCTCAGCGTTCCGATGCGTATAAAAATGTCACCTCCTGGGGTTCCAAGAGCTACCAGAAAGGAGATCAAAACTACTTAATTGGCACTGGACCCGCCGCAACTCAAGTCTTCCCTCTAAGTTCAGATGGACTGGGTAACAAAATCATCGGCACTGGATACAACTGTTCTGGCGGCACCAGTCCTTGGGGAACCATTTTCTCCGCTGAAGAGAACTTCCAAGCCAGTAGCCTCTTCTTCATTGGAGTCACAGAACCCGTGAACCCCAACGGCACGCAGACTGGCTATATTGCGGGTACTAGCGGAGCTACCTTTGGCTTAGTTGGGGAAAAATATGGTTGGATGGTCGAAATTGACCCCGCCGATCCCAATTTCCGTCCTCGGAAACACACCGTCTTGGGTCGTTACCGCCATGAAAATATCACCATGCGGGTGGAGGCTGGAAAAAAATTAGTTGCCTACATGGGTGATGACCGACGCGGCGGACACACCTGGAAATTTGTCAGCAAAGGCACAGTCTCTGCCCCCAATAGCAAGAACAACAGCGCTTTATTTGAGGATGGGACGCTGTACGTCGCCCGTTACAATCCCGATGGGACAGGAACGTGGATTCCCCTGGACTTGAATAGTGCCACCAATCCCATTCCGCCATCCGTGCTTGGCTCTAAAGAAATTGCCGCCTTGGGCAAAGCAAGCCGGAATGGTTTGATTAAACTACCCAAACGGAACGGTGTTGCTGGTCAAACGACCGATGGCGGTGCTTTGAATGTAGATACAACGAATGAAGCTACCATCCTGCCAGCTTACAAAGGGAAAAAGCTGTCCAATTTCTACACCAGCCAAGGTGCTGTCCTCGTGGATGCCTTCTTAGCTGCAAACCTCGTTGGCGGAACTCCCACCGCACGTCCCGAAGATTTAGAAGTTCATCCTCGCACCAAGGATGTATTTATTGCCTACACGGATGGTGCGGCGGGAAGCGATGGCTACCCTGATTCTCGAATCTTTGTAGTTTCTAAGTACAGCCCTGCCGTCAACGCCGGACAACCTTCGGGCGAACTGTTCAAAATTATGGAAAACAGCTCGGATGGCACGGGTACAACTTTCCGCTGGCAGCGATTTGCTAAAGGTGGGGAAGCGGGAGCAGAACCAGGTTCGGGTTTCGCCAATGTGGATAATTTGGCATTTGATCCCCAAGGAAATATTTGGGGCGTTACGGATATGTCTACGAGCGCTCACAATGGTTTTGATGTTGGTGCTGCCGCAACTCCACTACGCATAGACCACAGGGTAGTGGGTTCTGAATCTCCTAGTGTGGATGATTCTAATCTCAATGTTGAGACTTCTAACCTGATTGGGGTGTTTGGCAATAACTGGCTGTTCTTCATTCCCACCACTGGGCCGGATGCGGGAGAAGTTGTACCGTTTGCCTATGGCCCACCGCGTTGCGAGTTGACGGGACCAACGTTTATTGGGGATACGCTGATCCTGGCGGTGCAGCATCCCGGTGAAGATGTGCCATTCACTCCTCAGCAAACCCTGAGCCGAACGATTGAGATGCTGGACTTGAATGGCACTCTATTTAACCAACAGCGCACGGTTCCTCGGGGCAGTAACTGGCCTAGCAATATTGAGGGCAATCCTCAAGGGCCACCACGTCCTTCAGTGATTGGCATTCGCCGTAAACAGTCAAATGGCACGTTTGTTTAATTAATGCCGTGTGCCACGAATCTGCCGTTGCTACCTAAGTGTCTCGAGCCCCCCAACCCCCCTTAAAAAGGGGGGCTAAGAAAAGTTGCACTTTGGGTTTAACTAACTAAAAAGGCAAAAGAAAGATTCTTGTCTCTTTCTTTTGCCTTTTTACTTTTGCCTTCTTAAGCGCCTAACATTTGCAACTGATACAAACTGGCGTAGAGTCCGCCTTGGCGCAACAATTGATCGTGGCTGCCCGACTCTACCAGTTGCCCTCGCTTCAACACCAAAATCCGATCTACATTGCGGATGGTGGAGAGACGGTGCGCGATGATAATGGCGGTGCGTCCCTCCAGCAATTTGTCGAGGGCATCTTGAATTAAGGCTTCTGTCGCCACATCCAGACTAGCTGTTGCTTCATCCAGCACTAAAATACGGGGATTGCGGATAGCGGCACGGGCAAATGCTAAGAGTTGCTTTTGTCCGCTAGAGATATTGGTGCCTCGCTCTCTGAGTTGGGTATCGTAGCCTTGAGGCAGTTGTTCGATAAAACTAGCAACATTGGTTTTTTCGGAGGCTTGTCGAATTTCTTCAAAGGAGTAAGTATCTCCTAGAGTAATGTTGCTCTTCACATCACCGGCAAACAGAAAGCCATCTTGGAGGATGACGCCCAGATGTTCCCGCAGTTCTTTTTGAGGTAAGTCCCGGACGTTGACACCATCGAGGAAAATGCGACCTTCGGTGGTTTCGTAAAGGCGACACAGCAGGCGAATAATCGAACTTTTACCAGCACCTGTGGGACCCACGAGAGCAACTTTTTCGCCGGGATGGATGGTGAAGTTTAGGTTTTTGAGGACATATTCATCATTTTTGTAGGCAAAGGAGACATTTTCAAAGCGAATTTCACCTTTGGCGGCTGGGATTGAGGAATGGGAAATTCTCCTCTCTTCCTCTGATCCATAGGGGATAAATCGCGTCTCTAGAAGGTGCTTTTGTTTAACTTCAGGATCGCGAATTTCAATCGGTTCGTTGAGAATATCGGTAATGCGTTCGACGGCGGTGAAACCAGATTGCAGGGAGGTGAATTTTTCAGCAAATTGTCGCAAGGGATCGAATAGACGCTGGGCATACAGGATAAAGGCAGAGAGGGTGCCAAAACTAAGGTCTTTGCCCATAATCATTTGTCCGCCTAACCAGAGTACGCCCGCGATCGCTACCAGTGCAATCCACTCCAAGGTGGCTGATACCGCTGAGTCGTGAAAGATGGTTTTATCCACTTCCTCGACGTACCGCTGATTCGTCACCCGAAACAGTTCTGAGTTGAATTTCTCTCGCCGGAATAGCTGCACGACGTTCACCCCAACGATGTTTTCTTGCAGGGTTGAGTTGAGTGCAGACAGTTCTTCTCTGGCTTTGTAATTGGCTTTGCGGTACTGCTGTTGGAAGTAAATAATCAAAGCCGTGACTGGCACTAACATCAGTGTCAGCATCAATGCCAGCTGCCATTGCAGCAAAAACATGGTGACAGCGATCGCTAAAATCGACACCAGATCGCTGACAATGCCAATCGCACCTGTGGAAAAGACATCCCCCAGGGCTTCTACATCGCTGGTGAGGCGGGTAATCAAGCGTCCCACGGGGGTACGATCAAAAAATCGCACCGCCAAGGAAGTGACGTGATGAAATAAGTCAGTGCGAATCTCGGCGGTAATTTGCTGCCCCACCTTCTGCACGGTGTAACCTTGGGCGGCGGTGAACACCATGCGAACGATCATCGTTACCAGCAGGAAAACGGCGAGAAGATTGATTCCTTCCAACAAGCCTTTACCTTGAAGAAAAGACCAAACATCTTCCCCGCGAATTAGCGAAATTGCTTGCCCCACGATGATCGGTTGAATTGCCCCTGCGACTGACAGCGGCACCAACAATATGATGGAAATTATCAACAGGCGACTGCTTTTCCGGGCGTAGGGGACTAGGCGCAGGAAAAGTCGCCAGTCGCTTTCCCGAACGCGCGATCGCTCTTTAGTTTCCGTCAGAAGCGGGGATTGAGTCATGCTGCCACTATCTTCTTTCTACTTTTTTTATTGTTCCCCTTTTACCAGTGCTGTAGCAGCTGCCTGTAGAGATAAGTAAGCTGTTTCAGGTTGCCCATTGATGTAGGATTTGCCATCTACCGATTCGCACAGAGTTCCGACTTTCTCGCCATCAGCGCCATAGACTTCTAGCACATCTTGGAGAATATTTGGGTCAAAACCTTGCACAACCGAACTCCAAGCATTTTTATCAACCGAGCAAATCCTAATTGTTTCGTCCATTTGATCGCCTTGCGCTAGCACTTGATTAGAACAGCATTTCTGATATCTTCGACCCATTGATGGATATCGCCCGTATTCAGGCGATAACTCCGAGGATGGGCAATTAACCGCGCCGTACTTTCAAATAGTGTATCAATCTCGATCAAGCCATTTTCGCGCAGAGTGCGACCTGTGGAAACTAAATCCACAATCGCCTCCGACATCCCGGTAATTGGTCCCAGTTCTACAGAACCAGACAAAGGCACAATTTCTACGGGTAAATCTAAGCTTTCAAAGTATTCGTAGGCACAGTGAACAAACTTAGACGCGACTCGACCGTGGGGCGGCAGTTGCAAGACTGACCGATAAAGGCTAGAAGACTTTACCGCTACTGATAGCCGACAAGCACCAAACCGGAGGTCAGCTAAATGAGCCACCTGGGGTTTTTTCTCCCGCAGAACATCGTACCCGACTATCCCTAAATGCGCTTGCCCATATTCCACATAAACTGGGACATCTTGCGTCCTTACCAGTAGCGCTTGGGCGGTGCCAGTGGGGTCTTGTATTTGGAGTTGGCGGTTGGCAGAATCTTTGAAGGCGCTAAAGTCGAGTCCGATACTTTGCAGTAGACGAATGCTATCAGATAAGAGTGCGCCTTTGGGCAATGCAACGGTAAGCATAGAATAGAGTTCTGAGTGTTAAGTATTGAGTTTTGGATTTCACAAGGTAACTCATAACTCATACCTCATAATTCATAACTTTTGTGATGCGAATTCTCTTAGTGGATGATGAAGTTGAGCTGACTGAACCGCTGAGTCGCGTGCTAAGTCGTGAAGGCTACAGCGTTGATTTGGCTTACGATGGGGCATCTGGCAGTCAGATGGCGCTGCAAGGAGGCTATGACTTGCTGATTCTCGATTGGATGCTGCCGCAGATCACCGGGTTGGAAATTTGTCAGCAGATGCGATCGCGCAAAGATGCAACACCCGTCCTCTTTCTCACTGCCAAAGATACCCTAGACGACCGTGTACTGGGTTTGGATGCTGGTGCAGATGACTACCTAGTGAAGCCGTTTGAACTGCGAGAGTTACTTGCACGAGTCCGCGCTTTGCTGCGTCGTTCCGTGACTGATGCGCCTGCCAGCGTAAGTGTAGAGGCACCCAACCGTCCTCCCCTCCTTCAGGTTGGAGATTTAGAACTAGATTGTGAAAACCAGCTAGCCTATCGTCACGGACGCACCATTGAGTTATCGGAGAAAGAAACTCAGTTGCTGGAATATTTTATGCGTCACGCGGGGCAGTTGCTGACTCACGCCCAAATTCATCAACATTTGTGGAACCCGGAAGAACAACCCAGCAGTAACGTTTTAGCCGCTTTGATTCGACTTTTGCGGCGCAAGATTGAAGCGACTGGGGAGATGCCTTTAATTCATACTGTCTACGGCAAAGGTTATCGCCTCGGAGAGGGTGGCTGACGCGGCTTGTTAAGTTTGAGTAGCGAGATTCAAAAAGCAAACTTCTGATGTTTGTCAACTCTCATTAGTAGGATTTCAACACTATTCCCTATATCTGCTTCCCCAACAGTAGCGATCGCCTCGAATAGGCTACACAAAAATATTGATTTGGCTGTTGAGCTGTCTATTTATATCGCTTAGAATAAGCCTAAACTACGATGAGCCATTTTAATCATGTTTGGAGATTTAGAAGACCCCTTGATAGCTTGGGATTTAAGAAACTTACAAAGAATTTTTACTACTATTCTTTTTCTCCTCTTAGTATTCTTCTTTAGTTGGCTGAATCGAAAAAATCGATATGTTTTATGGGCTATTTTTTCTGGTGCTGTCTTGACATTTATCTTTTTATTGGTAACGCGCAATGACCACGGATTATCTTTTTTTACTTTTAAATTTTAAATAATTAGTTTTATGCAGTTTATAACAGTAATTGATTGAATTAAATACAAAATCTAACCCCCTACCCTTCCTTTGTAGGAAAGGGCAGGGGGCTTTCATGTATTATTAAAATAAAATTCTCTAACGTTGATTTTGGTTGCCAGTAGGGGCTTTTTGATTGCCATGCCCCTACAAAATGTCGCAATGCCTTGATGTTTTCTTTGATTGTATAAAACCACCCTGCTTTAAACAGAGAGTTGCAACTTTAACGGCTGGGATGGAATGATATACATTAATTCTGCACCGTCGGGTTTAGATTCTATAGAGGGAGTTAATTTCAGCCAGTCATGGAAGGTAATTCCCAATTGTGCGATCGCTTGTACTTCTGTCTGATAAGCTTCAAAACGGCGATTAGTTTCCACCATAGATTCTATTACTTCCAGCACTTCGGGAAGACGTTTATCAGCTTCTCGCTTCAAATCTCCTGCATTTGGCCCAAACCAACCGCCTGCAACCTCAACGCGACTTAGAATTGCCGCTGGTAGAGATTCAGCCCATTTATCAGGATCTTGCGCTATCTTGAGCAAATTCTCACGTTGAAGTTCAAACACAGCATTTTCATCCAAAGCTGGATCGATCCACTGGTAAATTCGGGTTAGTCGCCGCAAATCTATCTTACCTTTGAACTGAGGCTGTAAATAGGCTGCTGGGTTAGAAGTAAGTAGAAGATCAACATATTTCTGAGTACGAGAACGGACAACTTTCGCGCCTTCTTGGAAGCGACTTAGTGCTGTTTCGGGTTCTCCTAACTCAAGATGACAGCGTGCTTCAGCAATATAAGCTAGAGATAACGTCAAAAGATATTCATCAGCAATCTGGCTACCTTGCTCAAGTTCTTTGTCTGTGTAGTCAGTGTAAATATGTTCAGCTTCTAGAAAACGGTTTATAGCTTCAATCGCCATACGTTCTCTGTTTTCCACTTTGGTCATTGTAAAGGCATTCATCGCCAGACCAATAGCAGCTTTGAAGTTAGCATAATATCCAATGTCAATTTTGCGATTAATTTTGTTTAGCAGTTCCTCACTCTGTTTTAGGCGTTGTTCCAGTTCGTTGAGACGCTGGTTTAATACAGCAAATCCCATCACCGCAACACCTAGATTCAGTACGCTAGCAGCAGAAGCCACTTGCAAAATTCCTTGAGCTTGTTGCAAACCCTGGTGGATATTTCCTACTTGCTGCTCAATTCCACCTAGCCGCTGGTTCACATCAGCTAATCCTTTCCCTGTAACAGCGGCGTTAGCCACTGAAGCGACCAAAGTTACCCCTGAAACAGCGAGATTACCGAAACTGGCTTGTTCAAGTCCACCCAGACGCTGGTTAACAACACCTAATCCTTTCCCTGTCACTGCTGCATTAGCAACTGAACCAGCTAGATTTGCCCCTGAAAAAATAAGGTTGAGTAAATTGGGAGAAGAACCTGTTGGTGTTGGCATTTGAGAAGAATTTGCTGTTATATCCTTTAACCAAGTAACAACGTGTTTCGTCCCTACTTCCCGGATCACACCTCCAAACCGCTCAAAGGTTCCATCTGCAAGTCCTTTGGCGATCCAATCAGCAAGCATAAATGTTGCTGTAACTGTTAAACTCATGATTTTCTCCTGGTTGCTAAAACTTAAGCAGCGCGATCGCATCCTTTCTCAGTATTCCCACGACACAGCTAGCGCTAACAATTTAGCTGCATCACAGAAAACGAGCGATCGCATTCTTTCTCAGTATTCCCACGACACAGCTAGCGCTAACAATTTAGCTGCATCAGAGGAAACGAGCGATCGCGTTCTTACACGCTAAACCTGACAGAAGCAGAGTTCAATAGTCCGCGCAGGCGGACTTTGTTTGTGTAGCCGCGATTTCCAATCGCCAGGTATTATTTGCTTTTCCTCATCACTAAAACGTTGAACAATTCATGGACAGTAATGCTTTCAGGCGTTCAGCATCGTGGATAGCATGACCATCTGGATCGTTGTTGAAATATACGTACACGTCAATCTTTTTTTGAAGAAATGAGCGGATATGAGAAGCCCAAGTAGACAATTCTTCCTCGCTGTAACCAACACCCCATTGTCCGCTGTGCATGCGAATATAAGTCCAGGGCGCAGTCAAACGAATATCTAGCGGAACCGTGGGGCTGACGGGCAAACAAAGGGCTGCACCCGCACGTTCTAATTGTTCGTATACCTGTGGAATTAGCCAACTTTGGTGCCGAAATTCAAATGTATAACGTTTTTCTGGATAAGAAGAAAGTAATTCTAAGAACGGCTGAAGGCGCTCGATATTTAAGGGCCATGTGTGAGGGAATTGGAACAGAATTGGGCCTAATTTTTCTTGCAACCCACCCGCTCGTTCCATCAAGCGAGATAGCGGCTCAGCCGGATCTTTTAACTTTTTCATGTGGGTAAGGTAGCGGCTACCTTTCACAGCAAAAATAAACCCTTCAGGTGTTTGTTCTCGCCACGTTTCAAATACAGACCGCTCTGGCAGACGATAGAAAGAAAAGTTGATTTCTACAGTTGGAAAGTGCTGTGCGTAAAATGGGAGTTGTTGGTTTCCAGGCATCTGCGCTGGATAGAAAATGTTCATCCAGTGCTTATAAACCCAACCGCTAGTACCAATTTGCAGCAGCGGAGCTGCCGTAAAAGGTTGAGATTCCTGCTCTTGTTCTTCACTCATTCAGTTGTTCCATTTGAACTAAATCATTATCTCTTGCAAATCACCAAGCCCGAGTGACTAAAAGTGCTTGAAAAGGAAGTCGCAACCAAAGTCATAGCCACTATTGCGAGTCACATTTGCCAGCCACATTTGCCATTAGCTTAGTTTGAGTGCGTCCCAACCGTGAGACTTATGAATAAGTTCCAAAGTTTGTGGTGATATGTTTAGCCAGTGTCAGCGCGATCGCCTATTATTCGCCAAGTACCTTATTCGCTTTCAGAATCAGCACACAGCTTGGCGCGTGTGTGATTACGCTATCCATGACCATTTGCACCGCTTCACTTAAGGGAATCCGAACTGTTTCTATCGTTTCCGTTCCTTCTTGATGGGATTGGGTGAATGTTAATTGCTTTGCTAGAAATAGACGCACCGGACAGTAGACAATTGATGTATCTAAATCAAAAACTCCTAGATCGAGCCATTCTGAGGCTTTAACTCCCAATTCCTCTTCAATTTCTCGTTGTGCAGATTCCAGGTGCGGTTCATCCTCCTCAACACCACCAGCGACAACCTCAATGCTTTCTTTGCCAAGCGCATAACGAAATTGCCGGGTAAGATAGACTACGCGATCGCTATCGATTGGCAAAATAGCAACGCCAGATTTCATGGTGACAGTGGCATAGGTACCCGGTTGTCCGTCAGGCTGAAGAACTTGGTCTTCACGAACATTGATAAACGAATTTTGGTACTTTCGATTCGTTTCTTGGATTGTCCAAGGGCCATGTTTTTGTGTCATGTTGCGTTCTTTTTCTATTTAGTAATCGACGAAAAGTAACTGGAATTTCTCTCGTCATAACTACGCGAATGTAGGAGCATCTCAATGATGCAAACTGTCTCGAAAGCTCCTAATTTTGCGTTAATATCAGGAGATAATATTTCACCCTCCCCGTAAACGGGGAGGGTTGGGGTGGGGTTCTAGGTTGTTATCGAAATGCACAAAGCTCTCATTACTCTAAAGCTGGTTTAATCCGTTCATAAGAGGAGAGAAATAAACTAAAGAGAATTGCAAAGGTAAGGTCAATAACACCTGGAACTAAATAAAATGGGTGAAGACCGCCGATTAAGGTGTGATAAGCCAGAACGATAAAGACAGAAACTTGGGCGCAAATTCCAAATCTTACAAGGTCGTGATTGCGAGAGATATCTTTACCAACCCACCAATAACCAATCCCGATCGTAAATACTAATGCGCCGAACAGATGTAAATATTCAGGATTGGTGAGCGGTTCTTGACCCAGTATTTGGCGAATCCATTGGTCGGATAACAGCAAAGCTATAGATTCAACCCAGTTAATGATAGCTTTGGTTTGAAATACGTACTTCCACGTTATTGGATTGTTCATCGTTTTAATCAGCGTGTAAATTCTTGTTTGGTTTGCTCGATTTGTTGTGAATACGGTTTACTTAACTGGGTGTCCTATACACTTGATCCCTAGCCCCCCTTAAAAAGGGGGGAGATTGCTCTATAACCCCTTTTTAAGTGGGTTGGGGAATTAGCAAAAATAGACACCGTAACTGCTCGCTTCTTGTCACCTTTTTATTAGTGCTTTATTAGTGCAGTTGTGGAACTGCTTCATCAACCAGTTGCACCATCCGCTGACGTAGAGTCTCTAAACCTAAGCGTTGAGTGGCAGAAATAAACACAGCTTCGGGATACTGTTGTTGAGCTAAGGCTAGCGTTTCGCTATCTACTTGATCGACCTTGTTAAAAGCGATTAAAGCTTTACCTGGAAGGGCAGGCATTTCTTCAAGCACTTCCATGACCGAACGGATGTGGCTTTCCCAAGCGGGATGGGATAGATCGACGACATGAAGCATGGCATTTGCCTCCGTGACTTCCTCCAGGGTGGCTCGGAAAGCATCCATCAGCGGTGGCGGGAGTTCGTGAATAAACCCGACGGTGTCTGTCAGAAGAATCGTCCGTCGCTCTTGGGTTTCGGGGTTTGTAATGACCAGCTTTCGAGTCGTGGGGTCGAGGGTAGCAAACAGTTGATCTGCCGTATAAACTTCGGCGTGGGTTAACACGTTCAGCAGGGTGGACTTCCCGGCGTTGGTATAACCAACCATAGCAATAGAGGGAATCGCTTGCTCTTGCCGTTGTTGTCTAATCCGGGAGCGATGCGCTTGTAATTGGTTGACTTCCTGCTGGAGTTGGGCAATTCGGCGCTGAATGGTTCGCCGCTCGGTTTCTAGTTTGGTTTCACCCGGTCCTCTCGTACCAATCCCGGCTCCTAGTCTGGACATTTCCCGACCCCGACCCCTCAGCCGAGGCAGCATATATTCCAGTTGCGCCAGTTCCACTTGCAATTTACCTGCTTGGGATTGAGCGCGTTGAGCGAAGATATCGAGAATTACTTCAGTCCGGTCTACAACAGGAATCCCGATCTCGGTTTCTAAGTTACGAGCTTGAGAGGGAGAGATATCTCGGTCAAAGACAATAATATTGGCTCCCAGTTGATGAGCGCGTTGGGCAATTTCTTCAACTTTTCCATGACCGACGACCGTTTGAGGATGAGGACGCGATCGCTTTTGTTGCATTGTCTCTAATACTTGTCCTCCGGCACTTTCAACTAAGCGAACGAGTTCCTCCAGACCATCTTGAAACCGCTGGGGAGAGACGTCTTCTGTCATCAACCCAACCAGCAGAACGCGATCGCCGTCTGAGTTATTCTCTGGGAGTTGCAAGGTTTCAAAGCCCGACTCGGAGAACTCACTCTCCCATTCATCTACTAAGTCGTCAAAGCCTTGCTCTGTCAGGTCATCTAAGCTAAGGGGGCGAGAAATAACCCAGGGCTTTTCTGCTTCGGGAACCAGGTGAGCCAGATAAGCTTCCTTGACATCGCCTGCGGCTTCACCATTTCGTCGCGCCCCATCGCCCCTTGGAACTAAAACCGCTAAGGCGTCTAGGCGCTGCTGTGCCATTGCCCTGAGTGCCGCTGTATCCGGTGGATCGGATTTGAGTTGAGTGGCAAGACAGCGAATTCCACTCAAGTGTTCGCCCTTATGCCGAGGCAACTCTTGGGGCGGAATTTGCGTTTGGCTGGGAGTCCCGACAGCGATTCGGATCGGGTGCCCGCGTCGATTGATATAACAGCATACTGGATGATGAATAGACGTACTGATTTCGGCTAGCGCTTGAGCGAATTCTGGAGTCGTCAGGCGATCGCTTGGTTGGCGCTGTTCGTAAAGCCGCTGTAGTTGTTTGATATGGCTCGATTGTAATCCTTGAAGATTTCCGTAAATAGTTTGCATAAGATTCGCTAAAAAACTGGCCTATTGAATCCTTTGCTTCAATATTTACTAATCTTCCTTTTTGACTTAATCTTCCTTTTGGATTAAGTAGGAGTTAAGAGGATGTTTTAAAAGTGGGATCTGGTATAAAAAAGCTCAGGGATTTGCAACAAAATAAGATACCAGTCTGATGGCTGCTAGAACGGATGGTTCTGAATCAACGCCACCCCCATGCATTGGCAGGCCTAATTCTACTGTTGGTATCTTTGGCTTCTTTGGTCTCTTCTTTCTTCTGGATTTCATCCCATCTGAGGAGCGATACCCCCGATTCGCCAGGGGTATTTTTAGAGAAGTCGGGGATCTACAGGGCTGGTTCGCAGCTCAAATAGAATTGCGATAAATCGTCTAAGAGACTGTTTTTAAGGAAGCTCAAAGTAGTCCTAAGGCTTTAAGACTGCGCCGGGTGATTTCAATGCGATTGACACCATCATTATCGTTTCGCATATCCATATTTGTGGCAAAGAAATAAACATTATTGTTCTGTTCCAGATATCCCACAAACCAGCCATTCTCAGGAGTCGTACTGTTAGCCCAGCCCGTCTTTCCGCGCAGTACATAGTCTGGCGTTTGTTCGCGCACCATCATATCTTTGACCAAATCTAAGCTGCGTTGAGAGAAGGGTAAGTCGTTGCGATAGAGACGTTGCAGAAACTCAATCTCTTGTTTGGGCGTAATTTTTAAAGGGCCGCTTAACCAAAATCGATCGATCTGCTCAGATGTCCCAATTTTGCGGTTTCCATAGCCGACTTGATTGATAAACTTCTGCATCCGTTCATGCCCAATTTTCCGAGCCAAAATTTGGTAAAACCAAACCGTTGAGTCTTTGAAACCTTGGCGCAGGTTGGTGTCTCGGTTCCAAGCTGCGATGTTCCGTTGAATGCCATCCCAGGTTAAAACAGTCACTTCATCTTGAATCACCCCTGTTTCCAATGCCACAAGCGCGTTGAAAATCTTGAAGGTTGAAGCGGGGAAGAATGCCGTTGAATTTCGAGGCGCGTTATGTTCGTAGAATTGATTTTTGTTCTGGTCGTAAATCAAAATTGACCCTTCAACGCCCAGTTCTCGGAAAGAACGCCCCAGGTCTATCCCTTGAGTTGTGGTGATTTCTGAAGTTGGTTGAGGGGGCTGAGAGTTCGCCGCAGTGCTAAAGAAACCGTTAATGGTCAACAGCGCCACGAGGCTACCAATAGCGATCGCGATCGCTATTGGCACTTGCTTCATTCGATACATCAGGATTTTCCTTATGTGATTTTCAAACCAGTTGTAATACAGCAATGGGTTTGGCAATTCCAGAAATCTATTCAGATATCCGATCGGGTATCAGCGTCTTCGCTGGCAGCAAATTCAAGTAAAGTTGCGACTGTGCTGGAGATACCAGGTATTGAGCGCCAGTTGATGCACTTCGCGCCAGGGAAGGTTGTTTACCTTGGCTAATTCGGCACAATCTTCGTATTCTGGCTGCACATTCGCGATCGCTTTCTGGTCAGGATTCCCAGTCCAGGCAACTTTGACGCGAACGAAGCCATATTCTGTTTGAACCTGTTGAATTTCTCGCTGCAAAATTGAGCGTTGCTGTGTCTGACGCCGGATGCCGAGGGTTGTCGTTTCTCGGAATAAGATTGCTTCGCAAGCAGATATCTGTTCTGGATGACAAATAACCGTCAGTAAAATCCCAGGACGGGACTTTTTCATTCCAATCGGTTGAGTGAACACATCCACCGCACCGGCGTTAAATAGTGCCTCAAATACATAGCCAATCGCTTGGGGACTCAAATCATCGATTTGAGTTTCCAGCACCGAAATTATTTCTAAACAGGGGCTTTCGGAAGGCTGAAGGAATCCCGACTCCTGTAGAGAAGCAAATCGCGTCTCTACACCCTCGCCAATCCAGAGGCGCAGAATATTGGGAATTGGTAACTGACGGGAACCGGCACCATTCCCAACTCGCTGAATCGTCATGGGTGGTGGAGATCCAAAGCCGGTGGCAAGTGTACAAGCGATCGCTGCCCCAGTCGGCGTCACCAGTTCCCGATCGATCCCATTACTATAAACTGGCACCTGGCGCGATTCCCACAACTTTAATACAGCCGGTACCGGCACCGCTAGCTGACCGTGAGCTGCTCTAACCATCCCGCCACCAGTAGGGAGTGCCGAACAGTATAGTTCGTCAATCCCCAACCAATCCAAGCCCAGACAAGTGCCGACAATATCTACAATGGCATCAGTCGCCCCGACTTCATGAAAATGAACTTCTTCTGGGGGAATACCGTGAACCGCTCCTTCTGCGTCTGCCAGCCGTTGAAACACTGCCAAACTGGACGCTTGTACTCGTAACGGAAACTCCGCTGCTGCAATCAACTGCACAATTTCTGGTAAATGCCGCGTCGGGGAATGAGAATGAACCCCATCGAGATCGCCATCGCCATCGGGATGCCGATGCTGATGCTGATGCCCACCATTTTGCCGGTGATGTTCGTGGTGGTGATTTGAATCAGTGCGATCGCGATCGCTCAAATCTACGTGAAACTTAGTAGCTTGCTGACCGTTCCGGTGAACGTGTTCGGCTCGTAACTGGTATTCTTGGGAAATTCCCAGCCTCTTGAGCTTTTCAATTAAATAATCTAGGGGAACTCCCGCATCTACAAGTGCCCCCAGGCACATATCACCGGCAATTCCTGTTGGACATTCTAGGTAAGCTAGCTTGTTCATAAGGAGTAATCAGGAGTCAGGAAAAATTCTGGATTCTGAATTCTGTAATCTCAGTTCTGGATTCTGCATTATGGCGACAATCTACAATATCCATCCTGATACACCGCAAACTCGTGGAATAGAACAAATAGTAGGTGCCCTAAGAGATGGCGCTGTGATGCTATATCCCACTGATACTGTCTACGCCATTGGCTGTGACCTAAATGTCAAGTCAGCGGTGGAGCGTGTGAGGCAGATTAAGCAGCTATCTAATGATAAGCCCCTGACGTTCCTGTGTCCGTCTCTGTCCAACATTGCCCAATATGCCGTCGTCACTGATGTCGCTTATCGGATTATGAGGAATTTAATTCCTGGGACTTACACATTTCTGCTTCCAGCCACCAAATTAGTGCCCAAGCTGGTGATGAGTCCCAAGCGCAAAACGACAGGCATTCGGGTTCCGGAACATACAGTGTGCCAGTCGCTGTTGCAGGCATTGGGTAATCCGATTATTTCCACCTCAGCTCACCTAGAGGATCGGAATGGCAACGCCCCAACCCTAGGGCTGGAGAAGGCAAAATTGTTTGACCAGGTAGACAAGCTAGTAGACCTGATTGTGGACATTGGCTCGGAACCAGGAGATGGGGTCTCCACAATTTTGGATTTGACAGGTGAGGAACCTGTCATCGTCCGGAGAGGTCTGGGATGGGAGGCTGCAACGGCTTGGGCGACATCGGTCAGTTGATTTTAGATGAAAGATTAAAGATTAAAGATTGAGTTAAAGCTTTTAAATCCAAAGTCCCAAATCGCCCATCTAAAATCCCTTTGTGAACTAAAGACTATTACTACAGCCTCATCACTAGGGACTTCGGAAGAGAACCCTACCAGCAATCCAGTTCCTGGATTGTCCACTCAACACCCGCTCCGACCGCTTTACGAAAACACCAATCCGTCATCGTTTGCGGGAGCGTAAGCCCAGGTACAGCAAGGGTTAGTGCTTCTTTAGGTCAGAGAAAATGGTGGGAGAGGGTAGAGATGACCCATAGTGAGCTGAGAGTAGTCACACACCCGCTGTCCGGTGTCTAACAATAAGCCCCTACAGTCTAAATATAGAGAGTTGAAACGGTCAAATGCAGGCGCTGCCTGACAAGAGACAAAACTTTTGAACCGTTCTCATCTGCTCTTGTTGACTTTGAATTCTGTCGCTACCAGGGGCTTTCACCATGACAACTATCAATTCTCCCAGCCAATCTTCTGAAAACCTATGTCACTCGACCGAGCAACTGTTGGGAATCGACGTGCAAACGATGACCGATCTGTTGTTAGAGGAATTGCGGACTGAAATTAAAGTGATGTCTTGGCACGTTCAGGCTGTGGCTAACCGGATCGCCCTAGAGGTGGCGCGGATTTGCAGCAAGAGTGCCCGCATCCAGACTTCGGGTGAGGTTCGTTCTTGGCAGTTGAATCTGGGACGGCATCGGCTGCAAAAGTGTCTGTCATACTACCGCCTGGGTTCTAAGCGGGGTCGGGTTGAACTGCACAGCAACCTCAGCGCGATGGTTTATCGTTATGTGGTGTCGCCACACTCTCAGCTAGGTTTCCAAGCCCGCTACAACCTGATTGAGGACTTCTTGCAAGAGTTTTACGCTGAGTCCATCAAAGCGTTCCGGCGGGAAAATGAGCTGACAATAGACTATACTCCCCGCACTCAACTGGAACTGGCGGAGTATATGGCGTTCAGCGAACAGTATGCCAAGCGTCGCATCAATTTACCGAATGGCACCAGCCAGCAGCTAGTTGTGTTGAGGGCACAGGGGTTTGCTCGCCGCCAGCCTGCTGAGACGAGCATGGATATTGAGAAGGCGATTGAGTTTCCTAGAGGTGAGGATGCGGACACTCAAAGTCGGTCAGCGGCGATGCACCAGCTGCGATCGCAATTGGTTGCCGATACGATTGACCCGGCGGAAGCGGTGTTGCGCGATCGCGTCGTCGCTGAACTGATGGAATACCTGCAAGCCCAAGGTCAAGAGGACTGTGTTAATTACCTGGTTTTAAAGCTGCAAGACCTCTCCGCACCAGAGATTGACGAAATCCTGGGTTTAACCGCCCGTCAGCGCGACTACTTACAACAGCGCTTTAAGTACCATGTGGAAAAATTCTCTCGTCAAAACAACTGGAAGCTGGTACATCAATGGTTGGGAGCCGATCTCGACCAAAAACTGGGCCTCTCTTCTCAGCAGTGGGAAGCGTTTTGGAATCAACTTTCTGAGGAACAGCAGCAGCTGTTGGAGTTAAAACAAGCTCAAGTCAACGATCGGGAAATTGCTCAAACACTCGGATGCACGCCCAAACAGTTACAAAAGCGCTGGACTCAAGTGCTGGAAATGGCTTGGAAAATCCGCAACCAAGGAGATGTATGACTAATGAGTTTCGAGTGTTGAATGAAGAAAATTCTCTTGATTCAACACTCTTCACTCATGACTTTCCCCTATCCCCATTGGAATTTTCCCGGAATGGAATAGGAACGGGAACCGAGCAAATGCTCCGCCTGACCCACTCCCACGACTTGTCCCGCTGCTAATATGACTAAACGATCGGCGAGTTCCAAGGCATCGGCTCGTGAATGAGTCACCAGGACAATCGGCAAGTTAAATTGACGTTGAATGCTTTTCAACTCGGTACGAAGCGTTGCTCTCAAATCATCATCGAGGGCACTGAAAGGTTCATCGAGAAGCAGAATTTTAGGGTAGGGAGCTAAAGCACGGGCGATCGCTACCCGTTGAGCTTGCCCGCCAGAAATTTGCTGCACGGGTTGATGTACCAAATCCTCAAGTTCTAACAAGTTTACTAATTCACGAACGCGCTGCTGCCGCCGGTGCCGTTGCCAGCGGTTGAGAGCAAAGCCAATATTTTCCGCTACGTTCAAATGCCCAAATAAGGCGCAGTTTTGGAAGACATAACCGACATTTCGCCGGTGCGCTGGCAAGTTTAGACGCTCTTTAGTATCCAGGAAGATTGTTCCCGCCACTTCAATCCGGCCCCAGTCCGGACGCAACAACCCTGCGATCGCTTGTAATGTCGAACTCTTGCCACAGCCAGAAGGCCCAAATAGAACGGTTAAGCCGCCAGAAACTTCAAACTGAATATTTAAGTGAAACTGCCCGCCATTGGATGCCGATTTGGGCAGAAAATTTTTGCTAAAGGCGACTTTCAGCATGGAATGCACATCGAATGTCCCAACGCAATTCCTCTTTAGTTTTGTTAGGGTATATGTTAACAATTGTCAAAGAACGCGCACAGCTACTCGGCGGTTATGGCGATCAATCTTGCTCAATCTTCTGCTTCACCCCAGCCACCAGCCCAGAATACAACAGCACTCAGGCACGTCTTTGAGACGATTCAGGCTGATAGTTGTCCGCACTCCTATAACTTCCATATGCACACCGTCTACTCGGATGGTCGTTTGCCACCGAGTGCGTTGATGGAACAGGCGATCGCGATTGGTCTTAAAGGGCTGGCGATTACCGACCACCATACGATTTGCGGTTTCAAAGAGGCTCAATACTGGCTGCAACACACCTACACGAATCCTGATTCCGCCCACTTACCCCACCTGTGGATCGGCACCGAAATCACCTCTATCCTGCTGAACACTGAAGTCCACATCCTTTGCTATGCCTTCGATCCAGAACACTCTGCGATGAAGCGATATCTGAAAGGCTCTGCACCCAAAGGAAGCGATGCTGACGCTGTTAATGTGATTGACGCCGTCCATCAGGCTGGTGGTTTTGCCGTCTTGGCTCATCCAGCCCGCTACCGCCTTCCTGCTGCCAAACTTATTCCTGCTGCCGCTGAGGTAGGCATTGACGGCGTTGAAACCTACTACGCCTACAACAACCCTAGTCCCTGGCAACCCAGTCTGAGGGAAACGAAAGAGGTGGAACAGCTCGCTGCCACTTATGGTTTGTTTAGCACCTGCGGCACCGATACCCACGGCTTAAATTTGCTCCAACGCCTGTAACACTCAATCCCGCTAGACAGGCTCAAGAAGGCAACTGGAGCCACTTGCAAAGCGCACTTCGGCGGATTTGATCTGGCTTTTTTTAATCGAGGGCTAGCAATGACATGACGGTAGACAAATCGGGAGAAACCCGCTGACTCAGATGGAGTTGATTCACGACTTGGTGGAAGGAGTTACCCTGCTGCAAGCGATCGCGCATCTCCTCCACCTCACCCCAGGTTAAATCGCTCTCAACATAGGCTTTAGCCACTGCGATGACTAAGTCTGCGTATTCATTCCCCTCCGCTTTGGTCATCATATTGTGCTGAATATTCAGACTTTGGTCAAAGCGGTGATACCAGCACTTGGGTTGTTGCGGGAGTAAGGTTTTAAACAGAGCTTTATGTTCTTCGTCGCCGACTGCGCGATCGCTTTCACTCGACACAATCAACATGGGCGCGGCGTAACTTGTTTCCGCCCGCTCAAAGATATCTCTTCCCATGTCTAAAAATACTCGCAATGATGGCATGAGAAAGCCGTCATAGCCAAAATGTGCGACTCCTGGGTCAGTCTTCCACTCAAAGTAGATATTAAATACCCGTACCAACAAATCGACTACTTTATTGCTGCCACTCAAATAAGGGGCAAACAGCAAAGCCCGATAAATTTGTACAGCGCGTTCTAGGGATAGCCAAGCTGCCAAAGTGCTGCCACCAGAAAGCCCTCCCACTACCACTTTTCTTCCCAAAGCTTGAGCTTGTTGTAGCCAGTAAATCCCAAACTGTTGATAAACCTCCTGTTCTTCGGGAAGCGGAGGAGGGTTATCTCCATCCCAATTGCCTGCAATCCCATGCCCAGGTAGCAAAGGAATCAAGACGTTGTAGCCTGCCTTAAAGAAAGCTTCTCCTATCGGCACAAACTGTTCTGGAGTGGCAGTAAACCCATGAAAGAACAGACACACCTTGTCCGTAGGATTAGAGTAGAGAAAAAACCGAGAGCCGCAAGTTTCATCCATCAGCGGTAGCGCATCTTCACGGGCTTTTGTCTCTCGCACCAATGCTGCGGTAAAGGTGGAATAGTTAAACATTTTTATCTGAATCGTTTTTGCATGGGAAGCCCGAATTCAATGCGGCGCAGCGCATCTACATTTATTTAGATTAACAGCCACCAGGACTCAGCGAATCCTTCAGAAGATATTCAGAAATGAAGTCATGTCTTAACGTTGTGTTTTCTGAGCCAACCGAGTCAGCCTAATCAGCCATCTGAACAAGGGTAGGGTGCGGGGTAAAGGTTGAGGAGTCGGGAATGAAAAAGAACCAAAGCTGCTTTCCGATGAGATGTGGACTAATTTCTGCTGTAAAAGATTGAGTGCCCAGTCGATTTCCTGGGCGCAGTGGCGATATCTGGATAAAGATTTGCCAACGGGATCGCTAATATCTAAGGAATTTTGCTCTCCTACAAATTCTTTGAGCGTGAAAGTGTTGTTGAGCGCCGCAGGATATGTCGCGATCGCTACATATTTATGGAACTTCGTCATCGTCAGCACTAAATCTGCCCATTCGAGGAGTTCTGGCTTTAATCCTTGCGGTTCGCAGTCATATTGAATTCCGTACTCTGCCAATACTGTCAGAGCATGGGGCGAAACGGGTATCCCCTTAAATTTATAAAGTCCCGCAGAGCGTACCTCAATTTCGGCTGAAATTTCCTGTCTTTGCTTCAGTTCCCGAATCTTTTTCTGAAATAGCGCTGTTGCCATCGGGCTGCGACAGGTGTTGCCAGTACAAACAAATAGAACTCGCATACCAGAAGTGAGTGAAGTAACGTCTATTTTGCTACGCTACGACTGATGGTGAACCCTTTAACTTTTTAAAATGCATTAGACTTATTTTTACAAATGAATGGCCGGTACCCGCAGCTGCCATTTTTGATTTAACGAACAGATACTTAATTAATCAATTTTCGCTTCTATCTAAAGGAATATAATATTGATTTTACCTAAACAAAAGCCGCTCATTGCGGAGCGGCTTTTATCGGTGAAAACAAGCAAAAATTAGCTATTTTTAAAGTTAGATTCCACTTTGAATGACCATCAGGACGGTAACACTAACGCTCATTAATACTAAAAGAATTGCCAGAGAAACTGATTGACCCAGATGTGGCGCTTGTGAAACTTTCATGTGGTTTTCTTTTAATTTCTGAATTGTATTAAATGAAGAATACCAGCAACCTTAAGGGATCAATGAGAAAAGGACAAGTTTCTTTAATAAACGCAACAGTTCTTAAGAATCGCCGGTGCGATCGCTCCTAAAGACAAGCGCAGATATAGATAAAAAAACACGTAAGGAAACGGGCTAAGCCCGTTCCCCTAAACGTTTTGAGAGCGAGGACAGTTATCGAGTCAAACCGTGTTCAAGGGCATAGCGCACTAACTCGGTGCGGCTATTCGTCCCTGTCTTGCTAAACAAGCGGCTGACATACTTCTCAACGTTGCGGACACTGGTTTCCAAGCGTCGGGCAATTTCTTTATTCATCAATCCTTCCGCGACCAAGTCTAAAACACTCTGCTCTCGTGGCGTTAAGTCTATGCGGATATGGGAAGGCGACTGGGGAATTCGATTTGTATCTTCTAACATCCCCCGGATGGCAGCAATTTGTTGCTTGATGTCCTCAATATCGTTACCGCTGGTAGTGCTAGTTGGAGTGGTGCGACGTTCCAGTAAGTTTTTAACAATTGCCTCCAATTCCTCCGGGTCAAAAGGCTTCGGAAGATAGGCATCGCACCCTGCTTGATAGCCTTGGATGCGATCGCTTGTCATGCCTCTAGCCGTTAAAAATACTACAGGTAAAGTTTTGAAGCGAGGATCTTCCCGCAGTTGCTTGAGGAACTGATACCCATCCACCTTGGGCATCATCACATCTGAAATCACTAAATCCGGCTGGTTCTTCTGCAACATCTGCCATGCGTCACCAGCGTTACTGGCAACCTGAACGGTAAAACCACTGTCTTGCAGATATTCTTTGACTGCTTCGCGCAGTCCGGGTTCGTCGTCTACCAGTAACAATTTTCCTGTCATTTATCTTTCCTTACCGCTACATTTTTTAACAGTATTTTCTTAACAGCTGTGTTCCCTTGCTGCTGGTTTTTTAATTAATGTAGCGAACTTTTTAAACCTCTATTTGTTCGGACTTCTGGACTATCCAAATGCAACCATCAATAATAAAATTAAACTCGCTCAAATTGTATTCTGTTTAACAGAGGTGCTTCCCCTTGCCTACTCAATTAGGAAGAGGGAAAAGCATCGTCTTTCTGCTAGATTTTTGAACCCCTGAATTCCAGAGGCCTTATCAGATGACTTAGAAATTGGGGTTTGTTTGCCTTTAAGTCGGCGCATAGAGTTGGTGCGATCGCTACCGACTCAGTCTGTTCGGTAAAACAAGCGATCGCAGACCTTGATTGATTAAAAATTAACGCTTGCTCACTTGTAGCTGAGTTAAGTCTTCTATTTAACTAACGAAGTACAAGACACAACAAAGCCAAGATCCCGTTAATCAGATAAAAGGCGGCAACCACTTGGGTTTCACTCCAGCCACTCAGTTCTAAATGGTGGTGAATCGGTGCCATTTTAAATAAACGCTTGCCGATACCATCCGGGCCTTTGGTGGCTTTATAGTAGCCCACCTGCGCCATCACTGAGAGGGATTCCACGAAGAAAATACCGCTGAGGATAAACAGCGCCCAGAGATTGTTCGTCAGAAGTCCAACTGCTGTCAGTGCGCCTCCCAGTGCCATCGAACCCGTATCGCCCATGAAGACGCGGGCTTTGTTGCGGTTGTGAACCAAAAAGCCTAGGTAGCTGCCACTCATGCAGGCACAAAAAATCATCAAACTTGGCGACACGGGAGCAACAATGGCACCGAGTCCCAAAAGAGCGATCGCGCCTGTTCCCGCTGCGAGTCCATCCACTCCATCCGTAAGGTTTGTCGCATTACTTTCCGCCACTAGCACAAATACTGCCAAAGGCCAGAACAACAGCCCTAAAGGAATCGCTAAACCAAAAGGCAAGGCAATCGTGGTGATAGTTGCTGGTTGGTTCCAGACAAGCCACATAGAAAACAGAACACCCACCCCAATCTGCAAAATGAGTTTCATCCGGGGCGAGATGCCTTTATTAGATCGGCGTCTAATCACTTGCCAATCGTCAACCCAGCCAATCGCACCGTAGGCTAAAGTTACGATTGATACGGCAAGAACGGGAAACAGTCCTTGTATCCCTACAGCCAATCCAGACCACACCAAGGCGGCGACTACCCCGACTGGTACAAAAAACACCCCGCCCATTGTCGGAGTGCCTGCTTTTTGTAAATGCGCTTGGGGGCCATCCTCCCGAATAAATTGCCCTGCTTTTAGGGCTTGTAGGAAGGGAACTGCCCGATATCCTAAAAGAGCTGTCACTAAGGCGCAAAACCACAGGGGCAAGGTCATCGAGATGCCCACGGCAGGGAAAACACCTGCTTGCAGATCGAATAATATCGTCCCTAGGGAAAGCCCAACTGCCAGTAACGCTAGCAGGCTAGTTCCTGAGGGGTTGAACGACCGACCAGAAAATATTTTAGCGTCCACAAATTTTTCGTTCACTTCTCACACCAGAATTCAGAATTTCAGAATCCAGGATTTACTCTGACGCCTGAGTGCTGAATTCTTTTCCTCTGTCTAATCTTCGTCTACATCGACGACATCATCATCGTCTTCAAGATCGTCGTAAACATCATCCGGTGCCATCAGATCGGAGATTTCTGCATCACCATCGCGGAAGCTATCTTCAGCTTGAACATCTCGCGCCAACAAGCGTCCTGTGGATTCGAGCCAGTCGAGAATGGATGGTTCTTGTTGTAACGGAATCAGACCAGCCAGCTGGTGACGAGGTTCTTCACGCAGAGACGGGTTGTACATATTTGACATATTTGAGAATTTCGGATTGAGAGCTAACTAGACATATTGAGTTTACCACTCCCAGAAACGCGATCGCTGGCGTGGATACTATTACGTGTCAAGGGAGTTGTTATCAAACTTATCAACTGGGCACTGGTCGCTGATGCCAGCAGGGTGTTGGACAAAAGCTAAGCTGGGGGTAGAGAAATCACCCACAAAAGAGGTCTAGGAGGAAATGAGGAAAGCAGCACTGTTGGAAGCGATCGCTTCTCAAAATCGCGGACTGCTAGCAACCGAAACCGACAAAATAGCGATTCTCTCAGCGGTTGCCCGATTGGAAGACCTCAACCCTACTCCCCGTCCGGTTGAGGCGACTGACCTACTAGATGGCAATTGGCGACTACTTTACACCACCAGTCGCGGTTTATTAACGATTGACCAACTGCCATTGTTTAAACTTGGTCAAATCTATCAATGCATTCGAGCCAAAGACGCCAAAGTTTACAATATTGCTGAAGTTTATGGCTTACCCTATCTGGAAGGATTTGTTAGCGTTGCTGCTCGGTTTGAACCAGTTTCTGAACGTCGTGTTTTGGTAAAATTTGAGCGTTCTATTTCTGGTTTACAGCGTCTCATTAACTATCAGTCGCCTTCAGAATTTATTCGGCAAATTGAAAACGGTCAGCGATTCCCAGCTTTAGATTTTGGTATCGACAGCAGCAACCAGAAAGGTTGGCTGGATACTACTTATCTAGATGAGGATTTGCGAATAGGGCGAGGCAATGAAGGCAGTGTGTTTGTGTTAACAAAAGCTTAGGTTAATGGCTCAGAGGATGTCCGAGAAGTGTCAAAAGTTGCTTCGATCCCCCCTAGCCCCCGCGAAGAGAGCGCCGCTTCGCTAGAAAAAAGGGAGGAGATTTTTTTCAAAGTCTCCCTTTTTTAGGGGGATCTCGACCATTTAAGCGTCTCGATTATGACTTTTCAGAGATTCTCTAATGGCTAATAATAATTAACCATTAGCCATTAAGAAGAAAAAGTCCTGCAAAAGAGAGATACATCACTCATTTTTTTACGAACCGCGAAGAACGCCAAGGACGCTAAGAAAGAGGGAGAAGGGGAGAAAGAATAAAGAGAATTTTACGAATTACTTATGATTGCTACAGATAAATGATATCCACTTAACTAAAAATCCTTAGTCATTAATCAGATGGAATCCATACCAGAAATTTTATTCCGCTTGTCCCAAGGACAATTAAATCTGCTACAAACTTGTCCCCGAAAGTTTCAACAAATCTACTTAGATAAACTGAGTTCACCCACCAATCCAGAACAGCTAGAACGGCAAAATTGGGGTAGCCGGTTTCACTTATTGATGCAGCAGCGAGAACTAGGATTGCCGGTAGAATCTTTGGTGCAAGAGGACGCCCAATTACATCGTTGGGTGACGGCATTGGTGGATGCAGCACCAGAAATTTTGATATCTAACCCGAAAACATTCCGCCAAAGCGAACATTGTCGCACCCTGAATTTTCAGGGATATTTATTGACAGTCATCTATGATTTGTTCATTGAAGATACCAAATCTGCTCAAATTTTAGATTGGAAAACTTATCCTCAACCAAAAAATCGGCGTTGGCTAGAAAAAGATTGGCAGACTCGCTTGTATCTTTATGTTTTGGCAGAGACTAGCGATTATTTGCCAGAACAGATTTCGATGACTTACTGGTTTGTCCAGTCTCAGCCTCATCCAGAAAGCCTCAAATTTACTTATAATGCCGCTCAACACGAGCAAACAAAAAGGGATTTAACGGAACTGTTGACGCAGCTAACCGATTATTTGCAACGTTATCAGCAAGGAGAAGATTTTCCTCAAGTTCCAGAAATCACTAATCGTTGCCCTGACTGTAATTTTGCGATTCGGTGTCAGCGCGATCGCAACTTAGCGAATGCTTCTCATCACACCAATGAAGAAAATCTTTCTCATCAAAATTGGCTCCCGAACTTAGCAAATATTCAGGAAGTTTCCTTATAAAAGAATAAATTAGAAGTTATGACAAATCCTGATAAGAACGAGGCTGCATCTAACTACTCTTCTATCTATATCCGCGACCTAGAAATTGATGATCTTGCCCCAGTTTACCACTTGGGAGAAGCTGTATTTACTAGCAATTTGTACCCTTATTTATATCGAACCTGGGATGAATGGGAGGTGATTGGGCTTTACAATACCGATCCGGAATACTGTCTGGTTGCTGAAATCGACGAACAACTGGCAGGGTTCATTTTGGGAACCGTGATTAGCAAGGCATCTTGGACTTATGGATACATTATTTGGCTGGGTGTGAATCCGAATTTTCAGCGTCGGGGCGTCGGAGACAAGCTCGTTGATAAGCTGGTAGAACGGATGATTGAAGACGGGGTGCGGTTCATGCTGGTGGATACCGATCCCGCGAATGTCCCAGCCGTGAAGTTTTTTAGCCGCAAAGGTTTTGGCAATACTCGCCAGCACATTTTCTTGTCGATGAATTTGAGCAAGCACGATTATTATGGCAGGCTGATTGCCTACGAGCGCGAA
Source organism: Coleofasciculus sp. FACHB-1120 (assembly GCF_014698845.1). NCBI lineage: Bacteria > Bacillati > Cyanobacteriota > Cyanophyceae > Coleofasciculales > Coleofasciculaceae > Coleofasciculus > Coleofasciculus sp. FACHB-1120. The sequence goes on from NZ_JACJTV010000007.1 coordinate 125,199, forward strand.
AAAGCTGAGAGGGCTGCTTATAAACGAACGCGCCGCCGTCCTTCCACTCAAACCCAAGGAATTGCTAGCGAAGCAGCGACAAAAGTTATGGTGACTGACACTCCATCAACTCCTGTCGAACCTCCGAATTTCTCCGATCCCGAAAGTTAACCTTCTTTTTGATAAGGATTTTCCTTAGCTACTGCTGCGGCTAAAGAAAATCGCCGCTAAGACTATCAAACCCAATAAGGCTAGGGGAACCCACAGATTGACAAGCTCGCTCATCTCAGTTGTTTTAATCTTGGCAATCAAATTAACTAATTAATATTTTTTATAAAAAATGGCTAAAATGTAAAGCGAAATTTATTTTTAAGGCAACCATGACATCAAAAGACACGGTGACATGGCTACAAGAGAGAACAGCGCTGGGTGTACTATCGGCAGAAGTATTAGAAGCGATCGCGCAACTTCTGGAAGAAAAAGTCGTACCAGCGCAAACGACCTTAGTGGCGGAGGAAACGCCCCCCGAAGGACTCTATATTCTCAAACAAGGGCAACTAGAAGGCGATCGCGCTAACCAAACAGGTTTAGCCTGGGTGATTAGTTTTCTTCCCGGAGCCACCATTCACTTACAAGAGCTACTGTTAGACCAGCAGGCTCAAAGAACTATCAAGACACTCAGCGAATGCACGCTGTGGTTGATTCCCGCAGCGCAATTTCGCAAAATAGTCGCTCAATATCCCGAAATTGCCCAAGCGTTCTCCCAGCAGTTGGCTCAAGAACTCGCTCAACTATCGTCTCAACTGAACTACGAACAAGAGCGTCAAACCGCCTTGCGCCCTTATCTAGTATCAAAGGCAAGACGCGGGGTGGTGGGAAAAAGCCGCTATGCAGTCCGGCTGCGCCAGCAAATCAAAGAGGCGGCTGAGGATCGGCGTCCAGTGTTGATTTTCGGGGAACCGGGACTAGAAAAAGACAATACCGCTGCTCTGGTTCACTTTGGTTCTTCCTATCGACGCGAACCGATCGTTAAAGTAAACTGTAGTGCGCTGCAAGCAAGTGGTGCAGAACTATTTGGTCGTGCTAGTGGCAAACCAGGGCTAATTGAATCCCTAGGGACAGGCACCTTAGTCCTCAACAACATTCAAGAACTTCCGCCAGAGTTAACGCCTAAGCTGGCTCAATTATTAGAAACCAATACCTACACCCCCCTCAGCCGTTCGGAAGATCCCCCCGCGCCCAGCCGCACGTGTCAAGCCCGGATTATGATGATTGCGGAAAAGCACCTGCCGACAATTGAGCGTCAAGTCGGTCATTTAATCAAAGTGCCGCCGCTGCGGGTGCGAAAAGCGGACATTGAAGACCAGGTAGAATACTACATTCGCCTGTTCTGTCGAGCGAAGGGCACTCGCAAACCCAAAGTCGCTCCAGAAGCTATACGCCGCTTACAAGCCTATGATTTCCCCGGCAACCTGAAAGAGTTGCAAAGTCTCGTAGAACGGGCACTCGTTCAATGTGCCGGTGTGAATCTGCTCACCGAAGAAGTATTCTGGTCAGCCGAAACCCATAAAAAGCGATTTCGCGTCAATCTTTTAAATGCCTATCCCGACTTGCGGCGATTTCTCCGCAGTTCTTGGTGGCCCGACCGGATTAACTACGGCTTTACTTTGGGTGCTTTTGCGCTTGTCATCGCCCTCTTATTTTTGGGTCCCCAGCATCGCTCCGAAAATGTAGCTCTAAACCTATTTTGGGCGTGGTGGTGGCCTTTGGTATTGATCGGTTTTCCGTTTGTCGGACGCCTGTGGTGCTCTGTTTGTCCCTTCATGATTTATGGGGAAGTCACCCAAAAACTTTCTCAGTGGCTTTTTCCAGGGCGATCGCTGAAGCGTTGGCCCCGACAATCTGCCGAGAAGTGGGGCGGATGGTTTTTGTTCGGGCTATTTGTCCTTATTTACCTGTGGGAAGAACTCTGGGATTTAGAAGATACTGCCTACCTCTCCGCTTGTTTGCTGTTATTAATTACTGCTGGGGCAATGATTTTCTCCGCAATTTTTGAGCGGCGGTTTTGGTGTCGGTATCTCTGTCCCATTGGCGGGATGAATGGCCTTTTTGCCAAACTATCGATGACTGAACTCAGAGCGCAACAGGGTACTTGTTCGGCGGAATGCACCACCTATCAATGCTACAAAGGTGGCCCTCGAAAAGGGGAAGGTTTAGAAACCGGCGGCTGTCCGTTGTACTCTCACCCGGCTCAGTTGGAAGAGAACAAAGACTGCGTTTTGTGCATGACTTGTCTCAAAGCTTGTCCCCACCGTTCGGTCGAGTTAAATTTGCGTCCGCCAGGGATTGAATTGTGGACAACTCATGTACCCCATGATTCGGAAGTGGCGCTGTTACTGTTGCTATTAGGAGGCGTCTATCTCCATCGGTTGCCAGAATTGCAATCAACTTTGAGATTGAACCTGGATTTAACCCAGTTTTGGCAACATTTTGGGTTCTCCCTGGTAGCTTTAATTGTCCCTGCGACTGTGCCGTTTTTAGCTTATAGCGCCATCAAACTCTTTAAGGGTTCCGTAAAGCCTCGCTCGTTTATAGAGTTGGCTTATGGATATTTGCCGCTCGTGTTGGGGGCAAATTTAGCTCACTATTGGCGGCTGGGTTTAGGGGAAGCGGGACGGATTCTGCCGCTAACAATGGCAACTTTCGGTCTTAGCGGTGAAGGGTTGCCTGTATTGGTTGCACACCCGGCTGTGATTGAGTTTTTGCAAGGCACAACGCTAATTTTCTCACTCCTATTGACGATGCTATTAACCCAAAAAATTGCTCGTCAATCTTTCCGAGCGCTGTTGCCTCAGCATCTGGGCGCGATCGCTCTATTTGTGAGTCTCTGGGCAATTATTGTGAGATAGTCGGCGTAGTAAATGACTCTTGTAATCAGATACCAGACTTCTCTAAGAAGCCTGGTATCTCACCTTGAGGAATTATTTAAGATGGCTATATATGAAAGCTGCCACAAACTATGTAACTTGTCGTATTTTCAAAAATTTTTTGCTCCTACTCTCTGGTAATTGGTAACTCCAACCAATTACTTAATTCTTGCGCCAACCAATCAAGTTCTTGTGTTGTCAAATAACCATAGAAGCGAGTTTCACTGTCTGTACTTATTGATTGCCCAATGCGATAGCTAGAGCTAGCGTCTGTGTAGTTGATGGCTCCCTCTGTAGCCCAAATCTTTAACTCTGGCGGTACCTCCATAATGCCCGCTTCAGTATCTCGACGATACAGGCGCTTAACGTAGGTCAATTTATAGAGGCTACTGCGACTTGCCTGAAAAACCAGTCGCCGTATTTTCCACGCTAGTTGAGTTACCTTTATTGACTTGCGATCGATATAAATGTAAGTGTTTACCTTGCTGATGAAAAAAGCTTGCCACAGACTGGAACAAGCAACCGCTAGAAGAAACAAGCTCATCAAGATTAAGAATCCGTTTCCGCTAGGCAAAGAACCAATCAGTGCTATCAATGAAATAATAGTAAAACAAAAAAGAAAGGAAATTGGACAACCCGCTCCTCCATTAGAAGTTTCTGGAGGTAGATATATCTCTAGAGTTTCTGCATTTTTGTGAAGAGAAACTTTACTATAATCCGGTTTTTGCAGAGTTAGAGGAGTTGATGTTGCTGATGCAACAGATGGGAGTTGCAGGAGAGACGGCTGCTCCAACGTAGCGAGCGCGGATTGAGCTGAACTAAATCGCTGCTTGCGGTTGGGATGGGTCATTTGCTTGAGCCATTGCACAAAGCTGGGAGCCAGATGCGTCGCGGGTTCAAACTCAAGCAGCAAATCTTCTTGTAACAAATCGGCGGGTTGTGTTCCTGTCACTAAGTAGATTAATGTTGCTCCCAAACTATAAAGATCGGAGGCTGGAAAAGCACGTCCGCTAAATTGTTCGGGTGGCATATAACCATAGGTTCCAACAATTGTCATCGTCCCGATTTCTCGGACAGCCGTTTGCACAGAACCAAAATCAACCAAGTAGATATCTCCAACCTGATGAGCAGAGCGATCGCTAGTTAATAAAATATTGCTTGGCTTAATATCCCGATGAATCACCGGAGGATTGCTAGAGTGCAAGTAGTTCAATACATTCAGTAATGCTTTCGCGATTTCTGTTACCTCTTCTTCGCTAAATGTCCGTCCGCGCTTAATCCATTCTTCCAAGGAGGTTGCAGGAATATAAGTTTGCACGAGTACAAATCCCTGACGATCGGGTAAGTGCAATTCAAAGGAATCGAGATAGCGGGGAATTGCCGGATGCGATAGAGATTTTAGGGTTTCTGCTTCTCGTTCAAACAGTTTTAAATCTTCCCAACGGAAGTCACTGTTAAAAGTGAGAATCTTAAGCACAACAAGTTCCTGGGTTTGTAAATCCTGCGCTAGTAGGGTACGCCGTCCAGAATTTTGCCCTAATTGGCATTGAATGTGATAGCGATCGCGCAAGACCTGCTCTTCTGCAAGCATAAGAAATAATTCCTCCTGCAATGTATGTAAAAACTTACTCCGCCTCACCAATAAGCGTAAAAGCCGCCCATTGTTTCGGATTAGGATATTGTTTCATTGCTGTCAGCATCGCTTGACGTAAGGCAACAGCTTTGTCAGGATTTTGTTGTAAATTGCGATAAAATTCAGTCATTAAAAAGGCAGTAGAATTATCATTAACTGCCCACAGCGAGACCAAGACGCTGGGAACTCCCGCAGAAATCAAAGAGCGAGATAAGCCAACTACACCATCTCCTGTAATATTCCCGCCTCCCGTGTCGCAAGCGCTGAGGACAACTAAATCAGCTTGTAGTTTCATGTCGAAGATTTCCCCGGCAGTGAGTAAACCATCAATTCCATCGTTAGCTTTCCCAGAAGGAGCAAGCGCGATCGCTCCCGGTACACCGAATCCTTTAAAATCATGAAGTAAGCCGTGGGTAGCCAGATGAATGATGCGTGATTTCTGCATGAGTTGCATCACGGTTGCTTTGGTGGCTTTGCTACCTGTCAATGCTTCAGTATTGAAGAATTTAGCAATTTGAATTGCTTCTTTTTCTGCACCAGGGAGAGGGTCTAACTTTGCAACTAATTCCCCAATTTGAATTTTGGGCATGGTAGGATTACCCACAACCAGCACATCCTTGACTGACCTTTGACCGTTGTGCTTCTGCTTGCGGGTTAAGTCCAAAACTTGGATTGCAGGAGCAGTGAGGATGGTATGTTTTTCGATTAAGTATTTGCCTTGCTCGTCTTGTAGTGCGGGGAATGGGACGACAAACAGCGATTCTTGCGGGATGAAGATGACACGCTCGTTAGGGTCTTTTGGTAGCAAGTCTGCAATGGGTGCGATGAGTATTTTATGGAGTTGCTGTAATTTTTCAGTTGGGTTTTGAGGTTGGGGATTTGTGGGAGTGACTTCAAAGATACTGCGACTTCTGACACCGATAGAGTCACGGCTATTGATAACAAGGTCTTGTAAAGATTTATTCAGAGATTTTTCCAGATCAACCTGCTTAAAGCCAATTTCGCCTGTTGGTTTAATCACCCAAATGTAGAGTTTTTGCTGCCATTCTTCTTTTCCTTTAATTTTGAATGGTTCATAAATAATCGAATACTGAACGACTGTAGCGTTTTGTTCAGAAGCAACTTGCTTAACTTCTTGAAGAAGTGGGGGTTTTATATCGGGTAGATTGCTGAGGTTTTCTGATAGCTTAGAATCTAATAAAGCCACCAAAGCTCGACCGCGGCTGCGTTCGGCAATTAAGAGAGCTTGGTCAAATTTATTCTGTGCGACCAATGCTTGTTGAAGCACTCTATAAGAACCAGCTTGTTGTTCAAAAATAGAGATTCTTTGGTCATCTTTTAATTCTCGCGACCGTAGAGACTCCAGAGCCTCAATAGCTGCAAATAAGGTTGTTTCGGCTTGGAAATATTTACCTTGAGTATTGTAAGCTGAACCAACATTGCTAAGTATCGTCCCTTCCATCGCCTTGTTACCAATTTCTTTGTGAATACCTAAGGCTTGCTGATAAGACTCCAACGCTTGTGGGTACTGTCCCAGCTTGTCGTAAACTATCCCAATATTGTTGAGGGTCGTCCCTTCTACTTCCCTGCCACCAATTTCTTGGGCAATATCTAAAGCTTGCTGATAAGACTCCAACGCTTGTGGGGGCTGTCCCAGGTTGCCGTAAACTGTACCAATATTGTTGAGCGTCGCACCTTCTCCTGCCTTATTACCAATTTCTTGGGTAATCGCTAAGGCTTGTTGATAATACTGCAACGCTTGTGGGTACTGTCCCAGATTGTCGTAAACTCCGCCAACATTGCCGAGCGCCATCCCTTCTCCTGCCCTGTCACCAATTTCTTGGGTAATCGCTAAGGCTTGTTGAAAATACTCCAACGCTTGTGGGTACTGTCCTAGGTGGCGGTAAACTGTCCCAATATTGTTGAGCGTCGTCCCTTCTGCTGCCCTGCCACCAATTTCTTGGGCAATGGCTAAAGCTTGTTGATAAGACTCCAACGCTTGTGGGTACTGTCCTAGGTGGCGGTAAACTTCCCCCATATTGATGAGCGCCCTACCTTCCGTTGCCCTGTCACTAATTTCTTGAGCAATTGCTAAGGCTTGTTGAGAATACTCCAAAGCTTTCGGGTACTGTCCCAGGTAGGTGTACACTAACCCAATATTGCCGAGAGATATACCTTCTGTTGCCCGGTCACTAATTTCTTGGGTAATGGCTAAGGCTTGTTGGTGATAATCCAAAGCTTGCGGGTACTGTCCCAGGTTGCGGTAAACTTCCCCAATATTGGTGAGTGTCTTCCCTTCCATGACCTTGCCACCAAGTTCTTGGGTAATAGCTAAAGCTTGTTGATAATACTCCAAAGCTTTTGGGTACTGTCCCAGGTTGGCGTAAACTCCTCCAAGATTGTTGAGCGTCGTACCTTTTTCTGCCTTATTACCAATTTCTTTGTAAATGGCTAAGGCTTGTTGAAAATACTCCAAGGCTTTTGGGTACTGTCCCAGGTAGATGTAAACTAACCCAAGATTGTTGAGCATAGTACCTTCTCCTGCCTTGTTACCAATTTCTTTATAAATGGCTAAGGCTTGTTGAAAATACTCCAAGGCTTTTGGGTACTGTCCCAGGTAGATGTAAACTCCTCCAAGATTGTTGAGCGTCGTACCTTCTCCTGCCTTATTACCAATTTCTTCGTAAATAGCTAAAGCTTGTTGAAAATACTCCAAGGCTTTCGGGTACTGTCCCAGATTGCTGTAAGCTCCCCCAAGATAGTTGAGAGTGGCTCCCTCTCTTTGACGCTCCCCAATTTCTCTGACAATAACTAAAACACTTTGAAACGTTTCCAAAGCTTCTCTAAATTGTCCTTGCTGATCCTGCTGAACTCCTACTTTGTATAGACGAAACGCCTCATCTCTGCGTTGTTCTCTAGTTTGCACCTGCGCCAAAACAGCATCGCTTCCCCAACTATTTCCCACCATTGGTAACGGACAACTCAACGAGATGAGCAAGGTTGCAGTAACAACGCTAAGGCGACGCAGATGATGATTCATAGCAGAATTCTCTAGCAGTGGGTTAGCGAACTGCTTATATATATCTCCCATGTTGGGGAGGTTATGTAAAAATTCACTCAACTTCTTCCCGAAGATTCCGAAGAGTGCGTTGTTCGTAAATACTTTGACAATTTCCTTGGCTCAGTTGAGGGTGAAATTGCTCAACAGCCGTTTCAGATGCTTTTTTCTTTCCCCCTAAATCCGTGAATCGCTAATCGCTCACCTCAAAGGCGATTGACAAAGTAGCCATCTCTGAAGTGTTCATGGGTATGGCTTCTACAGCAATACCACCACGCTCGCCACTCAAATCATCAAGTAAATCACCCATCACCTCAACTGGCTCTTTTAACTCCAACGCCCCTCTATCTTGATTCAGTTCAGCGGCTAGAGATGCTAATGTCTTGACAGCTCTGTCTAGAGGCTTACGGCTAACAATTACCAGCGCTTCTCCTGTTCCGGTTGCGATCGCTCTCAATTTCAGTTCTTGCGGGTCGCCAATCAGTTGCGTTTGATTGGGTCGTAATTTCATCGTCTCATTTGACGCGGGCCACTGATAGGGAAATACCACCACTAATCCCCCAGTCGAGTCAATCAGTAAAGTCGTCAGATAGAGATCGCTAGACTCGTGATTGGTAACTCGAAACTGAAATAGTTGATTCACTGGTAACTTATTAGCATAAGTTTGTTCCAACTCCTGACGAGTATTCCTACCTCGACTGGAAGTTCTAGCAAGGGTTTGATTGGGTTGTTCTACCAAGTTCATCGAAACTTCTACAGAAAGCTCTGAGGAATCGGCATTTAAAGTCTTTTTAATAATCCGAGCTGCTAGCAGAGATTTGAGTTTAGCTTCCAGACGCTCAACCGCTGCTGTTACCGTTTCCCCTGGTTCGTCAAAGGATTTCGGCACCAGTTCCAGTCCTTGGGTAAATAAACCAATACTGCCAACGACTGGAAGATTTTCCACTTGCTTTTGCAGTTTTTGTTGATAATCTGCTGTCATCCGGCTGAAAATATATTGCACCCCTCCCGGATAGGGGACATTTCCCGATTGTGCAAGTACGGCTTCAATGCGATTAATCGCAGAGAGTTCCTGTTTAGCCGCGTTCGTCTCTCCTCCTAAAGACGGGTCAAGACCAATGCTTAACTTCAAATCCGCTGGCACAACCCGACTTGATTCTTGCAGTAGCATCCCTGGTTTTAGAGACGCATTGGCTCCTTTCTCAACCAGCTTCGCTTCTCCCTTTAAACCGCTACGAGGAGAGATTAATTGCAATTTTCCCGATGTTTGCCCTTTATCATCGACAATTGCGAACGTAGCACCGGGTTGGAAAGCTTCTAGACTTTCAGAATCTACTCCTCCCAACCACAAAATTGCTTTTTCGCCTTCTACTTTGGTAATTACAGCATCAATCGGAGGAACTTGTTTGTTGATGAAATAAACTGGTTTTTTCAGGTCGCCATCTGCTAAAGGAACTTGACTAGAAAGCGAATTTATGCCAATAGTGATTTGAGCGATCGCGCTCCCCACATTATCGGTTTGTTGCCAGAGATACTGGGTCATTAAATAGGTAAACGCACCGGCAGAAAAGCCCCCAAACTCGGCATCCAAAGCTTCTTGCTCTCGTTGAGCTGAGGCAAAAACAACCCCTTTAGCGACACCTGCACAGCGCCGACGGGCGAGTTCGGCTTCGGACAGTTGCAGCCGTTCCATCCAGCCTTTTTGATAGGCGATTTCTTCAGGGCTGGGATTGAGTTTATCACCAGGTACGGAACGCACTCGAAAGTTACCACGAGTACCACCACCAGAGTAACAACTATCTAGTACGACTGTGACGTTTTCTGTATTTAAAGCTGACATCAAAAGAAACAAAGTGCGTCCCATGATGTCCGGTGCCAAACTGTTTTGTCCTTCATCGGCAACGACTAAAGTGCTATTAAATTCATCATTCGATGCCTGATTAGAACAACCTTGGATAGGATTAGGGTCGCGCAATCGAGAACCGTGACCGGAAAAATGGAAAACCACCACATCTCCAGGTTTAGCTTGTTTAATTAGGTGTTCTTCAAACGCTGTTAAAATATTGTTGCGAGTCGGCTGTTGAGAGGAAGATTGATTGCTCGTCAGCTTGACAATATCACTAGGATTAAAACCAAAACGATGAATCAACAGTTCTTCTTGCAAAGTGACATCGGTGACGCATCCTTCCAGGTTTCTAAAGAAGCGGTCGTTGGCTGGATAATCATTAATTCCCACTAAAAGAGCGAGCTTGCGCGGGGTATTTTGCGCCAGAATTTGAGCGTAGCGATTTCCCTTACTGATAATATCCAACTGGCTTAATCCCAAGGTGGTTATAGTTGAGCCAGCGAACTGTAAGAAATGACGGCGAGAAATGCGGGACATTACTAATTTCTCCTCCAATAGCAGAATGTTTACTCAGCTTCACCGATAAGAGTAAAAGCAGCCCAAGCTCTAGGATTGTCGCGGTGGGTTTCCATCATCTTGAGCATCGCTCGGCGTAAGGCTTGGGCTTTATCAAGTTTCTTTTGGTAGAAATTAGTATAAAACTCGGTCATTAATTCAGCCGTGGGAGCATCGGGGACAGCCCACAGGGAGACGAGGACACTAGGGATGCCAGCTGCAATAAATGAGCGAGATAAGCCGATGACACCATCACCCGTGATGCGTCCGCGTCCAGTGTTGCAGGCACTTAAGACCAATAATTCAGCACTTAGTTTGCTCTTAAGGTTGAAGATTTCTTCAGCGGTGAGCAGTCCGTCATTTTGGGTGTCTTTACCCGTTTGTGCGAGTGCTACACCACCGAGTAAAGGCTGCTGTTCGTTAAAGGTGCCGTGGGTTGCCAGATGAATGATACGTGCGCTCAGTAACTTCTGCATAATGGCAGGCTCGGTGGCTTGGGAGCCGATGAGCGGTTGGGTTTTCAGCAGTTGAGCGACATCTAGGGCTTCTTTTTGGGCACCTTTGAGGGGTGTAAATCCTTTCGGCATGGGGCTGGGATTGCCCACGATTAGCGCACCTTGTCCTGAACGGGAACCATTTTGCCGTTGCTTGTGGGTTAACTCCAGCAGTTGAATAGAGGGAGATGTGAGAATCGTATGTTTCTCAATTAGATACTTGCCGTCTGGGGCAATAAGAGCGGCGAAGGGAACGCGGAACAGCTCTTGATCGGGAACGAAGATAACGCGGGAGTTGGGGTCAGCTGGCAACAAATCTGCTATCGGCTGAATCAGGAAAAAATAGAGTTGTTGTAAGGATTTAGTTTGCAGCTGTGGATCAGGTGAAGGGAAAGTTACTTCAAAAATCCCCTGGCGATCTTCACCGACTCCTAAAGATGCAAGGGTTTCAGTAACAAGTTTTCGTAGGGCAGAACCTCCTGCCATTGCTTCCGTGCCTTTAAATTTAAGTCCATAAGAACGAAATGTAACTTTGCCGTTTGGCTCGATAACCCAAACGTAGAATTCAGATTTGTTAGTCAGCTCAATTTTCGGTTCCGAGTTTCTGACTTCTGAGGAATTAGAAAAGGGAATAAATTGTACAGCTTCTCTAGAATTGGAAATTGAATACTGAACAATTGTGGCATTTTGCTCTTTTGCAATTTGTTTAATTTCCTGAATGTTTGGTGGATCAGGTGTGACAGATGTGGTTTGGTCGGGTGATAGGCGAGACGCCACTAATTCAACAAATGCGCGAGCGCGTCCCCGTTCAGAGATTTCCAGTGCTTCATTCGTTTTATCCTGGGCAATGAGGATTTGCTGTAATGTTTCGTAGGTATCGAGTTGCGTCTCAAAAATAGAGACTTTTTGGGGATCGTTCAACCCACCTCGTAGAGATTCCTGAACCTTAATTGCCTCCATTAGGGTGGTTTCTGCCTGAGCGAGATTTCCTTCTTTAAACAGAGCACGACCCAAATTTTTCAAAGCCATACTCTCGCCGTAACGGTTTTTGATTTCCCGTGAGATGAGTAACGACTGTTGTTCGTACTCAATCGCTTTTTTGTAGCTCCCCAGTTCTGCGTGAGCAACCCCCAGATTTACTAGCGCCATTCCCTCGATTTGAGGGTCTTTAATTTCCCGCGCGATCGCTAATACTTGCTCAAAGTGAGCGATCGCTTGTTTAGAATCCCCCACATTTAAGTAGATTCCACCCAGATTTCCCAGCACCTGACCCTCGTTTTGAGAAGCTTTAATTTCTCGTGCAATTGCTAAAGACTGGTGTAGGGATTCAACGGCTGTGCTGTAGTCCCCCAGATTTAGGTAGGCTGCACCCAGATTTGCCAACGCCTGACCTTCCCCTTGCCGATTTTTCATTTCCCGTGCAATCTGCAAGTCTTGTTGGTGGTACTCAATGGCTTTGGCGTAATCCCCCAAGCGCATATAGATAAGACCCAGATTACCCAGCGCCGCTCCCTCGCCTCCTCGGTTCTTGATTTCCCGCGTAGATTCCAAGCTCTGCTGTGTGTACCAAATCGCTTTAGCGTAGTCCCCCAGAGTTAGGTAAACAGTACCCAGATTATTCAGCGCGTCACCCACGCCTAGTTGGTTTTTGATTTCTCGTGCAATTGCCAGTGACTGCTCGGCAAACCCAATCGCTTTGGCAGAGTCTCCCAAGTTAGCGTAAACAAGACCCAACTTAGCTAGCGCCCTCCCTTCGCCTCCTCGATCTTTGATTTGCTGATAGATATTCTGCGCCGCCTGAAAAGACTGTAATCCAGCTTCAAATTGACCAGTTTGTAACTGCTCATTACCCTGTTTTATCAGTTTCTCTGCTTGAGCTGTCTGAGGATTACTTTGCCCTTGCGCCAGTTGTAACCATGTCTGAACTTGTTGCTCCAGTTGAGGGTCTTTTAATTCACGTGCTACTGATAATCCTTGCTGGAAGTATTCAATCGCTTTTTGGTAGTCTTTTAGATTTAGGTAAGCAGCACCGAGATTTGAAAGTATCCTTCCCTCACTTTCACGGTCATTGATTTCCCGTGTAATTTTCAACGCCTGCTGGGAGTACTCAATCGCTTTGGTGAAGTCACTTCGGTTATTGTAAGCATTCCCTAGATTAGCCAGCACCAAACCCTCGCCTTGCCGGTCTTTGATTTGCCGGTAAATGATTAGCGCCTGTTGGTAAGACTTTAATGCAGCTTCAAACTGACCGGCTTGCCGTTGCTGAGTCCCTTGTTGCGTCAGTTTATCTGCTTCCGTTTTCTGAGGATTATTTTTATTTGGAATTCGCGATAAACTCTGCAAAGCTAACTTCTCTAGCTGAGGGTCTTTAATTTCCCGCGCAATTGCTAAACATTGCTGAAACAGCTCAATGGCGCGAGGCAAATCTCCCAGTAAACGATAAGCTTCTCCTAAAATTCCCAACGCACGCACTTCTCCTCTACGGTCACCAATTTCTCGATAAATATTCAGTGCTTGTTGTCCAGACTGGATGGCAGCTTGAAATTGACCAGTCTGACCCTGTTGATTTGCTTGCTGCATCAGCACGTCAGCTTTGGCTGTACGGGGGTTCATTAAGCGAGCTATTGGTAATATTTCCATCGCTAATTTCTCTAGCCGAGGGTCGTTGATTTCCTGTGCGATCGCTAAACCTGGCTCCATATACTCGATTACTTTGTCGGGTTTCTCTAGAGCAAAGTAACTCAATCCTAAATAAACTAAAGCTTTGCCTTCTCCGGGGCGATTGCCAATTTTCCGATAAATTGCGAGCGCCTGTAGCAGCAACTTTTCCCCCGCCTGCCATTGCTTAGTCTGCAACTGCTGAAGCCCTTGTTGCAACAGTCGGTCAGCTTCCGCTTTACGAGCATCTGAAGTTTGAGCTACTACAGGAGACACTGCCAATGGCATCGGAAAATTGAGCTGAAAAGACTGCGAGGCAACGAGTAGTACAGTGGTAGGTGCAATCCAGAAAAATCTTTTCAATCGCATAGCTCTAAGAGTCCAACCGCAGCATTTGAGATTACCCGCTTACATATATCTTTGGCAAGGGGAACTTATGCAAAAACCCCACCAGTAGCCTATCGAGATGCAGAAACGTTTGGCTCATCTTCTGCACAGAAATTATGAGCTTGAAGAAGCGCGATCGCATCCACTAATTCCGCCGAAGGTTTTGGCACCGAGTAGAGTTGTTGTAGTGCATCTGACCAGAGTTCGCGTTCGGCAAAGTAGTTCGCTTTCTCCAGCGCAATTGTCTCCTCTGACGCTCCCTTGAATCGCTCCTCCAGTGCAGTCAATTCTGCGGTAATGCGATCGCGTCTTTCCGATTCCATCACTTGAAACACGAATCCGATTTGAATCGGGTACGGCGCTGAAGCATACAAATACCATTCGTAGAGCTGACCCGGTTGCAACGGTTCCTCATCATAGACCGCTCTCGTCTGTTCTGGGGCGATGGGTCGATACCACAATACCCCTTTATTCCCCTGACGAGATAGGTCAATTCGCTTTACCGTTCCTCCTTGGATATTCCAGAGAAACAGAGGGCGATCGCTCCAAATCTCTAGAATTTCCCCTGGCTTTGCATGAAGCGAATCTGCGTCTACCAGTTTCCCAGGAGCGATCGCGCAAATCGCTCCTCCTCGCCCACCCCCTCCTTTCCTTTTGCGACGTAACTTTCTCCAGATATCACCCCACGATAAAGCTAGATATGTATCATTGCTTTCTGTTAGTACAGGATACGGTTGTTGTCTAATTGCCGCTTGGATTGGTAGTGAGAAAGAAGTTGTAATTAAGGTAGATATCAACAAAATTGACTGGACTCGTTTAAAATTAGCCATGAGACTGTCTCCTAAATGCTAAACGAATATAATTCCAAAACAAAACGGTTGGTAAAAACCAAGGTAATAACATCGCCACTGATATATAAATTTGCAAGGAAGCAAGGATATAAACGCTTGTAAATGCTGCTAACTTCATCACCCACCGTTGCCGCTGACGAAGATTATCCTGTAACATCAGCGTTACGCCTTTTCCCAGCAATCCTGAAAGTAAAATCATCCATAAATCGGGGATAGGTATCACCAACCGCCGCGTTAATAAATGATGAAGCATATAAGCATGAGCTTCACCGCCAGGAAAATTTTCCTCCTCCCAACCGCGCCAGAAACCGACAGCTAAAGGAATCGCATAATTATCTTCATTTTTCCCTTCTAACCCGGCTCCTTTATATCCACCTGGAGTAATCAACACCACTTCATTCTTAAAGGTGTCTGGTACTTTTCCTTTTCCTAGGCAATCTCCTAGCAACTTACAGGCAGAAATGCGTTCGTAGGCAGATTTGGGGGGAATAGAAAAGTCAATAATTGGATGCAACCATGCTTGAATAAAATTTTGAGAAAAGCGGGTAAGTGGATGAAGGCGAATTTCTCGTAAAAAAGCCATTTTATGGGGAGGTTGGCTTATTTGATTTAAATAGTTAGTAACTGAGGAATTAAAATTTGTTCGAGCCTGCAAATTTGGTCGCGGTAAATTAGGAGGTAATTCTTGATTTAACGCATACGCTATCGCCAAGAGGTAAGCAAAAGGATACATCTGTGGACTTTCGGGTTCTGCTGGCAAAAGTTCAACATACCAAGGGAAGAACATGATATCCCCTTCCAAACTCCAATTGAGGTTGGCAATATCCTTGCTTACCCCTGACCTAGGAGTGGATTCTCCCTCTCCCGAACCAAATACTAACCAAGTATTTTTATCAACAGCATTCCGTATAGACTGCTTAAGCTTTAGCGTGTTATTCGGTTGCTTTTTATCATCTAAGATATAATCAATGCCAACAGTTTTAGCTTCTAATTCAGAAACCCGATTTAAGAGTGCCGCTAAATAACGATAATCCATCGGATAAATTTGTTTAATTTTATCTGCATCAGCCTTTAGAGATTCTTCATCAATTTGGATAAGTCGCACGGGTGAACTTCCTTTGGCTGGCACTTGGAAGGTGACTTGGCGATAGACAGCCTGAAGTAAGATGCGCGGTTCTAATAATAAACTTTGTACGGGTGATAATAAACTTAAAAACAGGATAGTGGCTAGCCACCAAGCTTCTTTTTTTGTTGGCAACCAGCGTTTTAGTGTGTCAGAGAACCCAAAAGGTTTAATGCAAAATAACTCGGCTTCGGGATGACGAAATAGGGAGGAAACCAGGTAAGCAGAAGGGTAGGAAAGATACTTTTCCTGTTGTTTAAGAAAGAAACTTGCCTCCAGCAAAGCTGAATGAACATCCTTGTATTGAGTCAGACTAGCGAGAAACTGCACCAAAAATTCTTGTGCTACCTGATTGTGAATCGGTTCCCGCATTACTGCTACCTGGCTCAATCCCAAGTTAATCAAGGATTCGGCAATATTCATGCCACTACACGAGTTGAAAATTGCAAACTGAAGTCCCCGTTTTTTCGCCTGTTTCAGTGACTCTTCAATTTCCCGAATCGAGATTGAAGTATGAGGTGCAATGCCTAATTCTCCACCCGTCAGGACAGTTTCATTACTATGTCCGGCAAAAAATAAGATATCCCAACCAGGTTCAGATGCGATCGCTTTCTGGATCTCCATTTTGAGTGCATCAGCATCAAAAAATCGAGCCTCTACACTCTTCGGGATATTTAGTTCAGTTTTCCCCTGGTTCCGTTTCCAACCAATCAACTGAATATCTGCAACACGATCGAGCGATCGCAGTGCTTCTCGATCAGCTTCCAAATTCAAGCCTGTGTCATCCCCTAAAATTGCTAAAACCCTAGCTTTACGGCGAATCGGACGAACGGGTTCATTCAGAATATTGGCGGGAGTGCGAGCAATACGTATTTGTTGAGTAGCACCCAAATCCGTCCCAATTTCCCAAATTTCCCACGGTAATCGCGCCAGTTCTAGAGGAGTGCAAGTCAGGAACACCTCAACCATATGATGTTCCGGTTTATGAGCCGCTTTGACAATTTCGCGGCGAATACTGACTAATTCAGGAGTGAGCAACCAGTGCTGAAATTCATCCCCTAGCTGAACTTCTGCTTTCACCAGTTCCTGATGTCGGTCAACTGGGAGAGTGCCTTTACCGCTGATGACTTTGTGCCCTCGCAGCCGCCTATAGTAGTTAAGATAGGCGCTTTGCCACTGTTCATAACTCCTGGTCAGCGAGAGGGGATAATTCAGCTCTACAGAGAGTATTTGTCCTTTCCCCCAAGACAACTCAAAGTCGCAAACAGTGCCGACTTGCTTAACCCTAAGCTTAAAAACTATTCTATCCATCATTTAATTTTGGATTTTGAATTTTGCGGAGGTCGGAGTCGTCCCACCTCTGATGAGTTTCGAGTAGTTATAAAATAAATTCAAACGGCGGCAAAGTTTGGAACTTCCCAGTTTCTGAGGTAATGGTTGCGAGAAATTTATCCTGATAAGTCCCCGCTACTTGAGTAAAAATATAGTCTTCGTTCCCATCTAATTGCAGTGTATCTTCCGCCAAAACTTCCACGCGATCGCTTACACGCAACGTCATCTCCTCCTGAGATTCATTTCCATAAATCGCCTTTAATATCAGCAATAACGTCCAGCCATCATCATCCGGGAAAGACCAGGTAACAGCATACAGCCGCAACCGAGTTCCTAGGGTTAAGTCTCGGTAAGCACGACCCGAATTGGCTGGAATCTCCAACTGATTATTGCGACTAATTTCTATCAAAATTTCATCTAATTCTTGAGATGGGTTTTGTTCGCTCCTGCGGAGGGAAAATGATGCTGGTAACTCTCTGATTGGCTCAGTTCCGCGCAAAGGAGACGGTGCTGGCAAGGCTTCCCAGGACAATTCTTGCATTACTTCATCCACTTGGTTGCGTAACCAGTTCCTGACATTTATCGCTTGCTGAGTCAAGATTTGGAGCAGCTCTGATAGATGATTGGTAACGGTTGCTGTATTTTCAGTTAGCGGCTGGTAGAGCCAATTGAGTAAATCCGGCGTCGTTAGAACTGCTGCTCCCTGCTCCCACGTCAAGACTTGCCACAAAGGACGGTTACGCAGTTGGGGTAATAATGTTAATAGGGTTGACTGCATTCGAGCTAGGGTATCCTGACGATTCGTTGGGATTTCAGGTAAAGGAATTGCTGATAGAGCTAAACATTGCAAATAAAGCAACAGTTCATTAGGTTCGCGATTAAACCAAGCAATCGGGATCTGATAAGTCCAATCCGCTTCTGGTTGTAATTGCGGTTGATAATTAATCAGTTGGTCGTAACGCAAAAAACCTCTAATCGCTGCAATTTCTAAGTCTTCCTCAATGCCAATAACTATATAAAAATGAGCGGTAAATTCTGGTAAATCTACTACTGCTCTGGGAATAGTGACTTCTTTATCGGTTAAGGTAATAGTAGGAATTAAACAAACCTTGAATTTGCTAACTCTCAAATTAAAAACGGCGTCGATTGCATTAGTATACTGGGGTTGAAAAACTGAAGAGTGTTCTCTATCTAGAAAAATTTCCGGTTCTCGTTTCCGGAGCCATTCCTCAAAACTCAATAAAATTAAAGCTTGAAGATAAGTTTGCCATTTACGGTCTTCATTCCCTACTTGGTTACTCAATTCTACAGCTTGGTCAAGCTGCTCTGATTCTAAGGGAATTGTTTCTGGCAATTCTTCAAGTTCGACCCAATCATCTGTCAAATCTGTTAAGTAATTCATGCTCGTTCTTCTTTCTGGCTATTAAGATGGTTACAAATAGTTGCAGCTAGTTGACTGTTCATAACTCGATTGTGTCCGATGTGAGATTCTTTTTTCGCCTTCTCAATCTCTGTAGAAATCTCTTTATCTAAAATGAATTGGACTTTAGACTCCAAATCTTGGAGCTGCACGGGATTAACATAACATTGAGCTAACTTTAAAACGCAAGCTCTCAAGCACAATAAGGTTCGGCGTCCGATATCGCTGCGTAAGTTTTTGAGTTCCAGCAGGCGGCTTACTTGAGGTTGGTCTTTTAAGCCGAGTTGGGGAGCTATTTCTTTCATGGGGACTCCCTGACAGTGAAATAAATGAAGTGCCTTGAGGAAGTTTTGCGCTTTCTGATTTTTCTTTGATTGCAAATAGATAAAGCGAGCTTGAATGACCTGCTTAACGGACTGAGATAAACAGGTATTAAATTGCTGGTGATAACCTGCTAAGAACTCTGATTGCTCATTAGAATCCTCCTCACTAGATGCTCTATTTCTTTCCGCAGGATTTCCTGAATTATCTAACGGTAAGCCTTTGCGAGTCCGGAGGCGTTCGGCTCTGAGAAACTGCGCGAGTTCTTGCAATTCTCTTAAGATTTGTTCGGGAAATATTGTCCGAGTGGCTGACAATTGTTCACCCATTTGACGCAATTGCGAGGCGGTTGGGTCTGGATATCGGCTTTTCTCTCCAGCCTTGCGGTGCTGCAAAAGTTGGGTGCGATAAATCTGATGGTAGCTATCAAGTAGCTGAAGTGCTTGGTTGATTTCTGCTGGTGTCCGGTCAAACTCTAATAAAACTCGCTGTAATCGTCCGGGGTTCATGTAACTCAAAATCATCCAGTCAGTTACTTGCTCAATTCCGTGTTCGAGTAAGAATCGTTTGAGGAAGCGATCGCTCTTTACCATCCTGACCGTCCAAGTCGATAATTTACTCTTATCCGGGTCAAAGGTTTGCAAAATTCGAGCGGTTACAGAGGGAGAGTTTGTCCGGTTTTCATCCATTTCCTGACGTGGAGAACGCAAAGTGCTATCGAGTACCAACGGCAACAGATCGAGACTGGTGAAGTCATGGTTTTTGCCAAACTTCTGCTCTAGTTCTAAGCAAAATTCTTGAATTTGATGAGAGATAAAGCAGCGCAGACACACCTCAGCCATCTGGCGGCGAGTGTCATCGTTCTGGAACCACTGCATGAGTTGGCGTTGAATTTCCCGGTCTGGCATATCCTCTCGGTCAGAGAGGTCGGGAAATTGAGTCAAGAAAAAGGCTTTTGCCGACTCAACTTCTTCAGTTCGGCACTTGCCGAAACTATCAATTCTCATCAACAGCCAGTATCTCGATGCCGTACCCATCGTTATTTCACTCAATTGTGCAAATGCAAAGCGACTCTGAAGTTCCTCATCCTTGCCTCGCTTAAACCAGGATGCCGCTCGAAGTCAATTGAGGCAAGTTCGGGGGAGCTGATTGAACGGCTAAAAACGATAAGGATAACTTTAAACAAAGCAAGTGACATCTTCAAGAAATTCCCGCTTTTCCCCAAACTTCATTCGGCTACTTTTCCATTCCTATCGGCACAAGTTGCTCAGATGTTCTACCGGCTGCGGTGGGTTTTAGCCAGCTTGCGACTAGCTCCGGCTTCTTTTTTCTGGCAAAAACGCAAATTGCATGGTAGCTGACTTTTTCCCGCAGACGATAGACTTCCCTACTCTGCAAATTCAAGGTGCGAGCGATCGCTTCTTGAGAATTGCCAGCTAGGTAAAGCTCCAGCCAAACCGCTGCTTCTCGACTGACATTTTCGGCTAAATAGTTGTAAAACTCCTGCTTTACAGTTGTCCGCAGAAACATTTGTTCCTCAATTGCTTGATTTTCTTGATACTCGGCAACTGCGTGGATATCGAGGAAACTTACCGGATTGTTTGTCTCATGGGAAGGCACTTCCTCAGAAACCAGTCGCACCAGTTCACCCTTTGGGATATGAGTCATTCCTCCCCGCCGGGAACGACGTAGATAGTTAAAAAATCTATAAACTAAAAGTGGCTGGTTGCGAATTGGTCTGAGACAGTATTCTTCGATGCTGCTCATCAGTAGGGCGTTGCTTAAGCGAGGGTCGGAAGTACATTTGCCAATCCAGGCAATTTGCTGTTGAATGTAGCGATCGCGATGCAATAATTCCTGAAGGACTTCTTGCAACACATCGACAACTGTTGCCGAGCGATCGCGCGATAGCGCTACCCAAGTCCGAATTTTATTCTTCAGCAAGACTAAACTCCCCAACCGAGTCGTCAAGTTACAATAAGCACGCTCTGGTGCCACGCCTAAGTAGCGTTGCCGTAAAATGCGATAGCGATAATCCATCGCTTGCAAGGCAATTGTTCTCTGCGTTGCGTTAAACGTTTCAAAACGCTCTACGTCCTCTCCTACCAGCCAGAGCGCAATACTTTCATGGGTTGCTGCGCTATAGCCAGGACAGTCAGATGCCAGCTGCTTCGCCACCTCAGTTGGAGACAGCACAACGGTTAGAAATTTTTTCATTTCAATCGCCGAGAGTGTGTGTTCTACTCGGCTATATCTTCAGTCAGGCTGAGGTTATGTATTTTTGATCCGGTTTCTCCGGAAGGAGTCTCCCGGAGAAACCCTGACAGGGTACTATCACAATTCTTTATTCGATGCAGTACGGTTTAACCCCACCCCTGCCCCTTGACCTTCCCTTCACCCAAAAAGGTTCAATATTCTCCCGTCTCCGTTCACGGAGAGGGGCTGGGGGTGAGGTTCCTATATATATTCCACTCAACCAAGAACGACTATAGGGATACAAAAATAAATAGGGGCAGGATAATCCTGCCCCTAGAATCATTGATTCAGTCTGGAGTTTATTTAATTCCAGAAGCTGCTAATCAATCGCATCAGCAGCCCTGTCAGCTGCCCGCTTGGCGCTCTCAACTACATTTCTGCCTGCATCTTTAGTATTTTGCTGGATATTGTCAGCTGCCCGTTGCGTTCCTTTACCCAGGTCTTTGGTTGAATCCTGAGTATTGCCCTTGATATTTTCAATTCCCTGCTTTGTTCCCCTAGCAAAATCGCTAGCCGATCTTTGGGCTTTGTCGCCAACTGCGTCGGCATTTTGCTTCACATTGTCACCGAACTGTTTAGCGTTTTCGCCCTTCTTATCCAAAATCCGCTTGGTGTTCGTACCTACGTCATCGGTCTCGTCAATTACGTGGCGCTCAGCATTGTCAATTAAACCTTTTGCCTTAGCTGCTACGCCTGAAGTGTCTCTTCTGGGATCGGTATCGCTATAGTCGTTCATCCCGCCTTTGTACTCATTGGTTAAGGCACCTGTAGGAACGTCCTCCCTTACTTGGTCCGCGGTCTTCGCTTGCGCCCCACCATTACAAGCGGTGGTAACAAAGATGATCGTGGCGGACAAAAACACGGTGATGATTCTGCCCAAGTTGATTTTTTTAAACCAATTAATGACGCTGTTCATCGAAAAAACTCCTTTTTCTGTACGAGTCAATGGTTGTTTTTGTTAGCGCATTGCAATCTGAGATTTTCAATTGGCAATCAATCGAAAATCTCAAACCTCAATTATTTGCTTACTTGTGCAATGCAGGGTTGCTTTGCAGTTCGGGTCTCTGAGCGGCTTCATCTGATTTATCTTTAAGGAAGCTAGAAGCCTCTTTAAACTCTTCACCGACCTTCTCCAGTCGATTTCCGGCTCGCTCTCCAATATCGGAATTGCGCTGATTGAGTCCACCTGGCTTAGCCTGGGTGAAGTCATCGGCGGTTTTGATGGGAAGTTCTCTCTCTTTTTCCAACCGCCCCTGTGGTGTCTCAGCACCTGGGTAGAGGATTTCAGAATCGCTGGTAGCAATTAACTGATTAGAGAGGATCTGCAAGTCAGCGCGATCGCGTGGATTCGCTGTTTTGCTGACTGTCGGATCGGTAGACATTTTGTAATTTGTGTAGCCATCTCCACCATTGCTGTGGGGATTGTTGTTCCCTCCCATTTGTACGGGGGGATTTTGGGGACGTGCCCCTAAAGAATCGCCATTGTTACAAGCGGTGGTAAAAATTAGCAACACACCTGCCAAAAAAACGGTCAAAATTTGACCTAACCGTAGTTTTTTAAAGAAAGCAGTTAAGTGTTTCACACACTACTCCCAAGATTTTTACGAACTGTCATAAACAATACAAAAGGCTACGGTATTTGAGCCTCTAGCGCAGGTCACATTCTGACTGCAACTAAAAGCCACCTCTCTCTAACCGTAGAGAGATTCCTAAAAAATAAGCCAAACTACGGTTATATTGGTTTGTTCGTGACTATGCTGGTTAAAAATGTCGCTCAGCCTAAAACTTGGCTAATTTTTCTCGTTCTTTCACGATCTGATGAGTATGGGCATCGATCTGGTTCAAGCGCGATCGCCCACATCAAACTTGCCTCACCACCAGGTATCAGATCGTTATCCGTATCCCAGACGTACAATTTTTGCCGACTCACATCTTTGACGAAGCCCTCAGAAGGGAATTTAGAGCGATACTAACTGCAAATCAAGAGTTTTATTTTGTAACCTGCTGTTGGCAGGTTTCGTTTGTGTGCTTGCTGTCGCTTTACGGTTTCAACCGCCAGGTGCTGGGGAAATTGTTCGCTAATGTCTGCAAAGTGTAGAAAGAGAAGAGCGATCGCTCCCTCTAGCAAAAGTTACAGACTCGCTACCGTTCTGGCTACGGTATTCTCATACTCTAGGATGAGGTATTTGCCTCAACTTGCTTCCCAGTGTGAAAGGTCATGAAAAAAATTTGGTCATTCCTGAAGCCGTACTTGCGCTGGGTTATTCTCGGCGGGACGCTATTTTTTTTGGCAAAAGCTCTCAAAGACAACTGGCGGGAAGTCGCAGCCATCCGAATGACTGATGCGGGATGGACAAATCTAGCGATCGCCTTTTTGATTACTTTACTGGCTCATACTTGGTCTGGATTTGTCTGGAGTTGGATTTTGCAATCCTTCCGGCAACCCGTTCAGCCTCGATGGGCGCTCCAAGTTTACCTCAAAACCAACCTTGCCAAGTATTTACCAGGGAATGTCTGGCACTACTACGGGCGCATCGTGGCGGTGACATCCCACGGGGGTTCTTTCGGTGCCGCGACTCTCAGCGTGTTACTTGAACCCCTCCTGATGGCAGCAGCCGCTTTATTAGTTGCCTTAGCAGGTAGCCAGTTAGGTTGGGCAGGCGTCCCGCAGAATACCCAGACGAGAACCTTGCAAATTCTCGGTTTAGGTGTGGTTTTGTTGAGCGTTCATCCCCGAATTTTGAACCCGCTGATGAAGTTGGCAAGTAAGTTGAAGGGAAAGAAGGCAAGAGGCGCAGGGATACAGGGACACAGGGATACAGGGACACAGGCGGGCGGGGGAGAAGAAAATGCCAATTTCTCTGCTTCAGCTTCTCAACCCCCCACAGAAGCGACAGAAGCTTCTTTTCGACTTGAGCGCTATCCCCTATTCCCTTTGTTGGGAGAAATTGGCTTTTTGTTACTGCGTGGCGCGGGGTTTTTGTTTGCCATGCTAGCGCTGACGCCAGTGAATCCGAATCAGATACCGATGCTGCTGAGTGGGTTTAGTTTCGCATGGCTGTTGGGTTTGATTGTTCCCGGCGCACCTGGGGGAATCGGGGTATTTGAAACGACAGCGATCGCGCTATTCGATCAACATTTTTCTGCCGCCATTCTTCTCAGCGTCGTCGCCCTATTCCGCTTGGTGAGTATTTTAGCGGAAGCCGCTGCTGCTGGATTGGCAACTTTGAGCGAGCTGAAGGATAAATAAAACGGCTATCAACTACAGCTCAAGGTTCTCCTCTTCGTTCACGGGGAGGAATTAGGGGTGGGGTTCTCCTATCCCGCTTTCGACGGGTAGCCAGAAAACTAATCTTCTGCAAGTCCTGAATCTGACATCACCTCTGCGATCGCAGAGGTTGCAGCTTTTATATTGTTATCAAACTTCAGTTGAGAAAACACCCGATACATCTGTGCCGTCCCGTGAGGCAGCTTCTTTGTTCCATTTCCGTTCATCTTGATCAAATTGTATTGAACGTTTTCAGCATAGATAGCAAAAGTTATATGAAAGATTTCAAAGAAATTCACTACCCACTTGCAATCCTCTTCCGGATAGTGCATATAGTATTTGATTAACTCAGCAATGCAAGTCTCTAAATGGGTGCGAACATTTTTACAAATTAATAGAATTTTCAGCAGGACGATAACTAAAGTCAAAGGATGCCCTTGCGACATCAATAAAATAAATAGAGGCGAAGGTTCCCGATGATTTTCTGTTGTTAAATATTCGATCACCCGGTTACAGGTTCTTAACAACAGAGCCTCATCTAGAATTTCTTCATGATGATTTTCATATACAACATCTAGCTTTTCCGCTAATTTTGTTTTCAATACCTCTACAAATTTTCGATTCTCCACTGAAAAAATCAAATAATTTTGTAGACTCTGCTTAAATTTTTTGTAGGGAAGTTCCTGAGTTTGTTGGACAAAGATATTTGCCAAATTTGTATAACTAAACGGCCCCCGTTTCGCGACAATCGTCTTGATCAGACGCAGCACCTCGTCTCCCAAGGCAGTCGGGTTTTTAGGCAAAATTTCTCTAGGCATTGCCGATTGCGATCGCGCAGTATACATCGCCAGGTCAAACTTGAAGCGATCTTTCAGTTCTTGCGACAATGCTCTGGCAGCTTCCCGCTGTTCTACGGGGTTTTTGAGATTCGCATATTGAGGAACTAACAGATAAGAAGTATAACGATGGCTCCAATGGGTTGTTTCATGTTCTTCGTATCGAGCGACAAATATCTTTAAGTCTTGATAATCTTGGCTTTTAATAAAGTTTGACAACCAAAGTCTTAGCTTACTCAAACTAGGAGACAAGGTTGACCTACTGATATTAAGATCGCCAAATAATAGAATTAACTCTTTAATTGAGTTATAGCTTCGAGTCGTCTCCCAGTTATTGATGAGAATATAGCAAGAGCGCTTCAGAGTGTTTGTGAATTCTTCTTCGTTATTCGCAAAGATAATATCTGAAAGCGCTTTTACCGCATTGGTGTTAACAGCGTTAGGAGTGTAGTAAATAAATAACTGCTTAAATTCTTGCAGAACGGCTTCTGGAGGCCATTGCTGAACAATGTCCACCAAAAAACGATAGATCATATTTTGATCTGGCTGGGTTGAGATGACGAAAAGCTCGGTTTGATATTCATCTGATAGAATGTCCCTGACCATTCCATTAAATAGGACTATTGAGTCCTTCCTTAGAGTGTGAGAAGAGAAAGTAGATAAAAGTAGATAGTACCCAGCGTCAAATGCTAATTGCAGTGTATATTACTTGAGTTGACTGCCTATAGCAATCCTTGAAAATACATACGCTGGGGGAATTTGCTCTCAACCGCTAGGGATCTTCCGATTCAGACCGGAGACGGTTAATTTGTTCTCGCAATTCCTCAATTTGACGCTGTAGCGCATCCACCTCATTAACGGCTGTTTCTGATGGGACATTCACCGCGCCCTGTGCAGAGGAACGTTGGTAATTGCCCCGACGAATCTGACGATATTCCTCTGAGTTTGCCCACTCTTGCAAGTGGTGAAGGCGATCGACCGTAAAGGGATGGGTCGTAAACCAACCTTGAGTAAAGTTATTGTAAAGTAAGAACTTGTAGACTTGATTCAACCCGTCTTGGTCCAATTCCTGATATTTTTGCGATTGGCGAATAAATTCATCTAAACTCACTTCATTGCCATAACGGGCACTGCCGCCAGCAAATTTCATCATTAAGTGCATCACTGGATTCAGTTCGTCGGTCACTAGAAAAGCGGCTCGATCTGCTGATAATTCCGCTTTACGGCTCCATTCAATAAACGCCAAAATCAACCCGGTACTGATCAAAGTGCTGAAACCAAAGGTCGCATTCCCGATAAAATTGACGGCTTGCAAAGCCCAAATTGCCATCTGACGTAAGGTCGTGTGACCGCATTTAATATGTCCCAATTCATGTGCAATGACTGCCCGAAGTTCCGCTTCGTCAAGCAAGTCTAAAAGTCCAGAGTTCAGGATCACATAAGGGCGTTCTTGTCCGAGGGCGCTGGCATTCACCCAAGGCGCTTGAGAAACGAAAAGCGTTGGTTCTGGGTAAACATCCAGATCGCGTAAGCATTCCCGGAAGATTCCGTAGATGCTAGCATACTGACGCGGCCCGACCTGAATGCTATTGCCCATGTGGTAGACAAACTGGGGACGCTCAGAGGCAAATTCTACAAATCTACGGGCAACCATATCAAATCCAGGCACGCTGCGTAAGGCTTGCTCCGCTTGTCGGTCAAGGGGATGTCTAAAAGCTTCACTGGATATTCCGGTATAAGTAGGCATATTGATGAGTCTTATACAGCGTTCTACTGAACTATTAAAGCCTAGAAATACAACGAGCGGTTTTTGATCTACATCACATAGATGCGCGATCGCAGTATCGTCAAACTGTCACGAAAACTGCTTGATTTAAGCAAGTAATCAACCCACGTCTGAGAAAACTTGACACGGAGACAGTTATCGGAGCGAAAATCACTTCAAAAACTGATTCTCATGTGAATTCTGGGATTGAGCTTTGCTTCTATCGGTTGCCCTCCTTGTAAATGTTGTTCAACGATCGTCTGGACATCGCTGGGTTGAACTCGGCAGTACCAAGTTTCTTCGGGGACAATTCGCACCGTAGGGCCGCAGCTGCACTGTCCCTGGCAACCGCTACCCGTTACCATGACTCCGGGAATTTCAGCACTCTCAAAAGCGGCAAGTACCTCTGCGCTTCCATTAGCTAGACAGGAACGGTACTGGCAAACAATGACGCAAAGCCGATCTTGCTCTAAACACTGCTCTAAACACTTTTCTTGCGAACCAGTTTCCACTTTTGAGTCCAGCACAACAGTATAAATTCCTATGGCTCTATGTTAACTTCGCCTCAGCAGACTAGGGGGAAAGCGAGTAGCGCCGGAGAGAATCCTTTCTCAGGCAATACTCATCTATTTGGAAGTTGATAGCCTTATAGATTGGAATTAGAGTATTTTTAGCAATTTAGGATTGACGCACAGATCCCCCTAAGTCCCCCTTTTTCAGGGGGACTTTTCCGGTTCCCCTCTTGTTCAGGACGGTTAGGGGGCGATCTAGGTTTCAAGCTTTTAGAGCAGAAGTCCTGAGCAGAAGCCCTGAATTTGCTAGAAAGTCGCAATGCTAATCTAGGAGAATCTTTGAGTGAGTTATCTCGAAACCGCTGCTGAGTTTTATAGTGAAGTGGCGCAGACGCCACAAGTCGGACTGTGTTGTGTCCAAAACAGTCCCCTGCAACTGCCAGGACTGAAAATTTCGCCTCAGATGCAGGAGATGAACTACGGTTGCGGTACCACTGTCCATGCCGCTGAACTTGGTAATGACCCGACGGTGCTATATGTCGGTGTTGGCGGTGGTTTGGAAGCGCTGCAATTTGCTTATTTTTCTCGCCGTCCCGGTGGGGTGATTGCCGTCGATCCGGTGGCAGCGATGCGCGAGGCAGCGACTCGTAACTTAGCGATCGCTGCCCAAGAAAATTCCTGGTTTGACCCCAGTTTTGTGGAAATTCGGGAAGGCGATGCCTTCTCCCTGCCGGTGCCAGATGCCTCTGTAGATGTGGTGGCGCAGAATTGTCTGTTTAATATCTTTGAACCCACCGACCTGCATCGGGCGCTTCAAGAAGCCTTCCGGGTGTTAAAAGCAGGGGGTCGCCTACTGATGAGCGACCCCATTGCCACTCGTCCCATTCCACCTCATCTTCGGCAGGATGAACGGTTACGAGCGATGTGTCTATCGGGTGCTTTAACTTACGAGCAATATACTCAGCATCTTATTGATGCTGGATTTGGGCAGATAGAAATTCGAGCGCGGCGTCCTTACCGACTGCTGGATTGTGCTAGCTACGGGTTGCAGGAACCATTGCTATTAGAAAGTTTGGATTCTGTTTCTTTTAAAGTGCAAATTCCCGAAGATGGTGCCTGTATTTTTACGGGAAAAACGGCGATTTACACCGGCACCGAAGAGTTTTTTGATGACTCGAATGGGCATATCCTCCCACGGGGTTTACCAGCAGCAGTATGCGATAAGACAGCGGGGAAGCTTGGTGCATTGATGCCAAAAGAAATCCTGATTACTGATTCAACTTGGTACTATACGGGCGGCGGTTGCTGTTAAATGACGGATTGGCTGGGTGCTTGGATAGGATAGCTGAAGAGATTTTAAAATAAACCTTGATGGCTAAACTACCCGCGATCGCACCTCCTTCCGTTTCTTCTGGCTTTCATGCCCTGTCTGACCCCCTACGGATTCAAGTATTGGAGCTGCTGCGCGAACAAGAGCAATGCGTTTGCGAACTCTGCGAACAGTTGGGGGTCACTCAGTCTAAACTTTCCTTTCACCTAAAAACCCTCAAAGAAGCTGCCTTAGTTTGCTCCCGGCAAGAAGGACGCTGGATTTACTACAGCCTCAATCTGCCCCAATTTGTTGTTTTGGAGCAGTATTTGGCAGAGTACAGTTGCTTCAGTCCCGTCTTATCCGCGCGTTCCTGCAAAGACTAGGCTTGACACATCAATTTTTTTTGAAATAAACTTAATCCATCAAGTTTTTTTGAAATGCCAGGTGTAAAAAATTATTGGGTGCTGGGGATGGTCGTGAAATCAGTGTCCCGGATGGCGCGTTGGGACTCAGTTTTCCAATCGTGCAAGCAACAAGCGATCGCTGAGGGAGTGGGTACATTCATCCTGGTGTTTGCCGGTACGGGTGCCGTGATGGTAAACCAAATTAGCGATGGCGCGGTGACTCATCTCGGTATCAGCTTTGTGTTTGGCGCAGTTGTTGCCGCTTTAATTTACGCCTTGGGACACATTAGCGGCGCTCACTTTAACCCGGCGGTAACACTGGCTTTCTGGACAAGCGGTTTTTTTCCGAAACACCAAGTATTGCCCTACATCTTGGCGCAGTCCTTGGGGGCAATTGCTGCTTCAGCTTTACTCTTGATGGCTTTAGGGCGTGTTGGCAATCTGGGTGCAACTGTGCCACTAGAAGGGAATTGGCTGCAATCCCTGGTGCTAGAAACGGTTCTCACCTTTATTTTAATGTTTGTGATTTTTGGTTCCGGTCTCGATCGCCGCGCCCCGATTGGCTTTGCGGGGTTAGCGATTGGCTTGACGGTGGGGCTAGAGGCGGCATTTATGGGGCCAATTACGGGAGCCAGTATGAATCCAGTGCGATCGCTCGGTCCCGCTTTAGTGGGCGGAATTTGGCAGCACCACTGGGTTTATTGGGTTGCACCGATTTTAGGAGCGCAATTAGCCGTGTTGATTTACAGCCAACTTTCCAACGGATTTCAAGATATCAAGTAAGGGAGAAAACCTGATGCAACGAGTAATGTTTGTTTGCAAGAAAAATTCTGCCCGTTCCCAAATGGCGGAAGGCTTTGCAAAAACGCTGGGTAAGGGAAAAATTGAAGTAATTAGCTCTGGATTAGAAGCCTCTCAGGTTAGACCGGAAGCGATCGCTACTATGAAAGAAATCGGCATTGACATTACCAATCAACACTCGAAACCCCTTAGCGACTTTAAGGCTGAAGACTTTGATGTGGTAATTTCCCTGTGCGGTTGTGGAGTTAATCTTCCGACAGATTGGGTACTTCGGGAAGTCTTTGAGGATTGGCAGCTTGACGATCCGGCTGAACAGCCTGAAATTTTCCCCAGAGTGCGCGATCAGATAAAAGAGCGGGTGACTAAACTCATTGAATCACTAAAGGAAGAAGCGACACCTGTTGGATAAGGTTCTGATGACAAACCAAACACCGATAGAGCAACCAATCCAACCGATTGCAGAGAACCTGTGGTGGGTGATTCCAGGCAAACTAGCAGGTGTTCGTAAGCCAATGCCAGAGGAACTGACTGAACTACAGGCTGCCGGTGTTGGCGCGATTGTCTCTGTTATGGATGACCCCTCCAACCTAGATTTTTATCACCAGGCAAACATCCCTCACCTCTGGTTGCCAACCAAAGGCGGTACCCAACCCAGTCGGGAACAGGTTGAGGAATTACAAAACTTTGTTGACAGCCAAAATCGCCAAGGCAACGCTGTTGCAGTCCATTGCACCAGTGGGAGACGACGGACGGGAACGATGCTGGCGTCTTACCTGATTTGCACTGGCTCGTCTTATAACGACGCAATGCAGACAATTGAGAGTGCAAACTCCGAAGTCGAACTGCGAGAAGCTCAAAGCGCCTTTTTGCGAGAATTGGCAAGAGGATAAGCCTTACATACCACCCCTCTGTAGCGCTTGGGATCGTTTACAAATCAGCGCCCAGGCTTGGAAAAAGCAGGTTCTTCAGCAAAAGTTATCCTTAGTCATGACAAGTTTCGATCATCCACCCAGAATTTTGTTTTTGTATGGCTCTTTACGAGAGCGTTCTTACAGCCGTTTATTAGCAGAAGAAGCCGCCAGAATCATCGAAGGTTTTGGTGCAGAAACCAGATTCTTTGACCCGCGTGAATTGCCGATTCACGGTAGCGTAGAAGCTGACCATCCGAAAGTTCAAGAATTGCGAAATTTAAGTTTGTGGTCTGAGGGACAAGTTTGGTCTAGTCCAGAGATGCACGGGAATATTACGGGCATTCTGAAAAACCAAATCGACTGGATTCCCCTAACTTTAGGGGCAGTGAGACCGACTCAAGGCAGAACTTTGGCTGTCATGCAGGTCAGCGGTGGTTCTCAGTCGTTTAACGCCGTTAATACCATGAGAATCTTAGGACGCTGGATGCGGATGTTTACCATCCCCAATCAGTCTTCTGTTGCCAAAGCGTACAACGAGTTTAACGAAGACGGAACGATGAAGGATTCCGCTTATCGCGATCGCGTTATCGACGTAATGGAAGAACTTTATAAGTTTACGCTACTACTCCGAGATCGAGTAGACTACTTGACGGATCGCTACAGCGAACGCAAGGAAAAAGCAGCAACTCAGCCGAGGTGATAACGACATCTCGCTTTTTAAAAACCTACCCTTGAAAGACCCCAGCCCCGCCCCGCGAACGGGGCGGGGTTCAATATTCCCCCTCCGTAGATGTCGAGGGGTTGGGGGTGGGGTTATGAGTGTGTATATTGCACTAAGCGTGAGAACCGCTATAGACCACTTCTAAGATTGTTCTCAGCTGATAATCAGCTTGCCAAGTTTTAATAATATCTAAGCTCAATACCTGACCTGTTTAATTGTAGTCATACAAGGGTATCAGGTTATATCCCTCTATCTTTTGGGCAAGTTCGGCAACAGCCGACGCATCTTGCCGAGGGTCAATGTACTGAGCTACAGGCACTGATTAGGATAGGACGATGAGTTATCCGAGTATCGCTGTATTTCAGAAAAAAATCAGAACAAAAAAATCACTGCAAAGGCGATCGCACTAGGCTCGGCACTTATGCTAGCATCTACTGCGACAGCAGCGACGCTTAAAGTTGTAATTGAGAATTTATTACCATAAAACAGTGTTTTTGTCACTTCCTTTTAGGAGATTGGCGGTAACTGGACTTGTTAAATCTAATTTTGAGTTGTCTATCTACTAATTTATTAGAAGATTCTGCCTAAAATGTCTGCCACAGTTACGGCACCTAATTTTTCGCGTGCCATTTATGCCTTATTCATGTTTGACAAGATGAGGCAAACAACCGTTTAGGCAGGAAGATTTGGCAGATGTCATTGTTATGACCAACGCAATCTTTGATAACCATGTTTCCTTGTTTAGGAGTACCCCATGATTAATCTTGAATCAACTCGTTCAACCGTAACACCCTTTAAACAAAAAATTGGTGCCCCGTTAACTAAAAGTAAAATTAGCGTTTTACAAATTAATTTGGGGAAACGCTGCAACCTTGCCTGTACTCACTGCCATGTAGAAGCAGGACCAAAACGAACTGAAGAACTAACCCCAGAAGTTTGTAATCAGCTAATTGAACTAATCTATAAATTTCCCCAAATCAAGATTGTTGACTTGACTGGGGGTGCCCCGGAAATGAACTATGGTTTTAAACCCCTGGTAGAGGCAGCAAGGGATGCAGGTAAACAAGTAATTGTGCGTTCTAACCTCACTATCTATTTTGAAAAGGGGTTTGAGTATCTTCCAGAATACTGTGCCAAACACCAAACAAGAATTGTTGCTTCCTTGCCATGCTATTTGGAAGACAATGTTGATAAAATGCGCGGTTCTGGGGTCTATAACGACTCAATTCAAGCGCTGCAATGTTTGAATCAGCAAGGTTATGGTCTTGACCCTAACTTAATCCTCGATCTGGTATACAATCCTCCAGTTCCGGCAACCGAAAAATTTTCTTTGACCCCTAATCAGGTAAATCTGGAACAAGATTACAAAGCTTATCTAAAAGAGCATTTTGACATTGTTTTCAACAGTTTGTTCACGATTACAAATTTACCAATTGGGCGAACAAAGTTTCATTTAGAACACAGAAAATTAATTAAGCCTTATTTACACTTTTTAGAGTCAAATTTCAATGGCAGCACCATTGAACATTTAATGTGTCGCGATGAACTTTCAATTGACTATCTGGGAAATGTCTATGATTGCGACTTTAACCAGATGGAAAATTTACCCGCGAAAAACCGTAATGGTGAAAAGCTGACAGTTGCCAAGATTTTGGAAGCTGGCAGCTTAGACATTATTGAAGAGATACAAACTGCATCTTACTGCTATGGTTGCACGGCTGGATGTGGTTCTAGCTGTGGGGGTGCCCTGATTTGAAACTAGGAAAATTGAAACCAGGAAAAAAAGTTAGATTCTCCCCGTTCTCAGTCAAGGCAAAGTTTATTCGCAAAACTTTATTTTGCCTGGATTTTATCGGATGAGAAATAAGATCAACCAAAGTGCTTCCCCAATGCTGAAACGTTGCAGCCAGTGGGTCAGAACGCTCAAAAGTCCCCCCTTGTGGATAGCGATCGCACTCTCGATCTGCTTTCTGCTCTGTATCTTTAGCCCCTTGAAACTTTTGTTGGATAAATCTTTCTTAGTTAGTCAGTTGGAAAGATTCGGCAGTTGGGCAGTCTGCCTGTTTATCCTGGTTTTTGCCCTGTCCAGCGCCATCGGCATCCCTGGAATTATGTTTCCTGTTGCGGCTGGTGCGGTTTTCGGTTTGGTCTGGGGAAGCCTTTGGTCGGTCATCGGCGCAACGCTGGGGGCAATTGGCGCATTTTTGGCGTCTCGCTATCTGCTGCGCGACTGGGCGGAACACCGATTTGGTCAACATCAAGCGTTGATGCGGTTCAATCAAGCCGTGACCCGTCAGCCTCTGGCTTTTGTGCTGGCGATCCGCTTTGCGCCAATCTCCCCCTTCACGGTGGTTAATTTCTTGTTGGGACTCACGCCTATCAGCTGGGTGCATTATTCAGTTGGCACGTTTATCGGAATTATTCCGGGGACGCTAGCTTATGCTTGGGTGGGGGTTACGGGTGAGCAAGCTTTGCAGGGAGGCGATCGCTTGCCCTTGCTACTAGCGCTCAGTTTTTTAACCCTCTTCTCTGTATTGCCTATTTTGGCTCGTAAAAAGACGCAACCAATTAACTGACGAATAAATTCAACAAATTCTTGGCAGCAGTTCTCACTATCAGTGGATGGGCGGTATGTCGCACTCTCGCTAGATTGGCTCTTATCGGACTGCGGACGTATCGGGAAGCTTCACGATGGACGGCAAAAACCTGACTGCGAATCTCCCTGAATTTGGCGATCTGAACTCGTCTAGCAGCGGCTCGGTGCAAATCACCAAGAGGTAGACTGTCGTTAAAGATTGGAAGATTCTTCGTTTTTTCCGCCCAAATACAATAACTAAGCCATCAGTTCTCTGGGGACTGATGGCTTGTCGTTAACAGCTAACAAGTAGCAACGAATTAAAATTCGCTGTCGTTATAGCCATTCA
Organism: Coleofasciculus sp. FACHB-1120; assembly: GCF_014698845.1. NCBI lineage: Bacteria > Bacillati > Cyanobacteriota > Cyanophyceae > Coleofasciculales > Coleofasciculaceae > Coleofasciculus > Coleofasciculus sp. FACHB-1120. The sequence goes on from NZ_JACJTV010000007.1 coordinate 159,493, forward strand.
CTGCACCAGGGTCTGTATCCTGCTTGGAACCGAGTAAATCCAGGCGCTCCACCTTAATGATGGGTGTAGAACGGTTGGATGCCTTATTATCGCTCCAAGTCTCTATTTTTAAGGAGCCTTGTACCCCTATCAGACTGCCCTTTCTCACATAGTTCGCAGCGACTTCCGCTGTCTTCCCCCACAGTTCCAGATTAAACCAGTCAGGCTGGTCGCTATTGCGCGTGCGACGGTTCACGGCTAATGTCAGCTTACACTTAACGCTACCTGACTCGAAGTACTTGACATCAGGATCTCCACCCACACGACCAACCAAATTCACAACGTTCAGGCTCATAAGATTAGTTAGTACGCTTGTACTGATTGTAGTGAATATACTTTAACCAATATTTAGATGATAGGTTCAAGTCAACTTTATCCTGATTTGCTCTTCTACTACTAGAATGATGCTTGGCAAGGGGAGCGTGGCGTTTTCACAGGATAAATTCGTCTACCTGACTAGACTCCGGGTAGAAAACGTAATAGAATCCACCTCGGTTCCATTTCCGTTAGAATTCCATCACACACAACAGCATTTCATTTTGGGGGCGTAGAAACGAGTGGGTCTTTTCAGTCGCTTTTCCTTATCCCGGGACATGGGTATCGACCTGGGCACTGCTAACACCCTGGTTTATGTGTCCGGCAAAGGCATTGTTCTCCAAGAACCCTCTGTGGTTGCTATGGATATGGACACAAAAACCCCGCTAGCCGTGGGCGAAGATGCCAAAAAAATGTTGGGAAGAACTCCCGGCAATGTGGTGGCCCTGCGCCCCCTGCGCGATGGTGTCATTGCAGATTTCGATGTCGCTGAGCTAATGCTTAAGCATTTTATTCAGCGAGTACATGAGGGAAGAGCCTTAGTTTCACCTCGTGTTGTCATTGGCATTCCTTCGGGTGTCACTGGCGTAGAACGACGAGCCGTGATGGAAGCAGCATCTCAGGCAGGTGCCAGGGATGTGTACTTGATAGATGAGCCGGTCGCTGCCGCCATTGGTGCTGGACTACCAGTGGCTGAGCCTACGGGCAACATGATCATTGATATTGGTGGCGGCACCACAGAAGTTGCCGTGCTTTCTTTACAAGGAACGGTTTTAAGTGAATCGGTGCGCGTGGCTGGCGACGAGCTTTCGGAAGCCATCATGCAGTACATGAAAAAAGTCCATAACTTGGTGATTGGGGAACGCACCTCTGAAGAAATCAAGATTCAGATTGGTTCTGCCTACCCTACCAGTTTTGATGAAGAAGCCATCATGGAAGTGCGAGGCTTACACCTGCTCTCTGGCTTGCCGCGCACTGTCACTATCAAGGGGCCAGAAATTCGGGAAAGTATGTCTGAACCGCTTTCAGTGATTGTGGATGCGGTGAAGCGAACCTTAGAGCGCACGCCACCTGAACTCGCAGCCGATATTATCGACAGGGGCATCATGCTGGCTGGCGGCGGTGCTTTGTTAAAGGGGCTAGACACGCTCATCAGCCACGAAACCGGCATTGTCACCCACGTAGCGGCAGATCCACTCTCGTGCGTGGTGCTGGGAACCGGGCGGGTGTTGGAGAATTTCAAACAGCTAGAGCGGGTGTTCAGCGGGCGATCGCGCCATATGTAGCAGTCATTAGTCGTTAGTCATTAGTCATTAGTCATTGGCAGTAGGCAATGAACTAAAGACTAAGGCTAGGGACTAGGGACTCAGGACTAAAAACTAAAGGGCTAAAGACAAATCGCTGATAGCTAAATGTTTACACTGCGTCGCTGGTGGGTTCGGCACGGAATACAAGTTATATTGGCTGGGCTAGCAATCGGAAGTGCCTGGGCAATTCGGGAGACTCAGGGAGCTGCTCTTTATGAGACTTACCAGTTGCTCACCCGTCCTTTTCAAATAGAACCCACGTCACAAGAGCGCATCGAGAATGCCCGCTTCCTAGAACTACAGGAGCGGTTAGTTGAACTCGAAAGCCAAAATCAGAAGTTAAAAGAGCTGTTGGGTTATGTTAAACAGAAAAAACAGCCAGGGATAGTCGCTCCGATTGCAGGACGTGGTGCCGATCATTGGTGGCAACAGATAACCCTCGGTCGAGGAAGTCAAGATGGGATCAAACCAGATTTCATCGTGATGGGTACGGGTGGCTTGGTCGGTCGCGTAACCAACGTGACTCCCCATAGCAGCAGGGTCTTACTGGTTAGCGATCCTAGCAGCCGGGTGGGGGTTGTAGTTAGCCGCAGCCGTTATATGGGCTATCTTCGGGGGCAAGGTTCTAACCGAGCAGTGATGCAGTTTTTTGATAAAGTTCCTGATGTCCGTCGGGGCGATGTCGTGGCAACATCATCTGTCAGTAAACTTTTTCCGTCAGGATTGCCGATAGGGCGAATAGAATCTGTAAATTTGGACAAAACTCCAGCGCCTGAAGCTGTGATTGAGTTGACAGCACCGATGAGTTCCTTGGAATGGGTGGTTGCGTACCCGAAATGAGGAATGAGGGGTTAGCTGTCATTAGGAAATAGCGATAGTAAATAGTGATTAGTCATTAGTAATAGACGATGGACTAACGACTAATCACAGATGACTCATGACCCATGACCCATGATCAATGTATCTGACTTGTCACCTTGGCCTCGTCAAATGCTTAACTGGGCAGTAACCATTGGTTCTGCCCTGTTATGCTTATTGGTCTTGCCGATGCGCCTACCGGGAATGGAATTGTTGGGAATTGGCCCCAACTGGTTGTTAATTTGGGTGGTCGCCTGGAGTTTGAAGCGAACAATGTTGCAAGGGGCGATCGCTGGTTTAGTGTTAGGACTGATCCAAGATGGGATGACATCCCCCGATCCCAGTCATGCCCTCAGTTTAGCAGTGGTAGGAATTTTGACCGCTCGGATTCAAAAGCAGCGGTATATTGAGGAAGATTTTATTTCGGTGGCGTTAATTGTTTTTGGGATGGCGGTTGTGGGGGAGACGGTGAGTGCAATTCAGTTCACGCTACAGGGCGATCGCGATCTAACCGCAATTTGGACATATCACCAGCGTATTGCCCTCTCCAGTGCCATCCTGAGCAGCCTTTGGGCACCTGTTGTTTACTATCCTCTAAATCGCTGGTGGCAGCAGATGAACCTGTTAGGGCAGTCTTCCAAGTAGTTTCTAGCCAATCGTCAATACTCAGTCTTCTGAGTATTGAGTGAGGACTATTGACGATTGACCAATGACCGATGACTCACTCCTAGCAGGTAATGAGCAACAGAAAGTAAATCGCTATGAATGAGGGTTGGTTGGAACTGTCGCAACCTTTGGCTGCTGCGAATGCCACAAGTCAGAGCGATGGTAGGAATCGAAAGCGCTTGTCCTGCTAAGATGTCTGCTTCTGTATCGCCGACCATCCAACAATCATCGGCGGTTTGCATCGGCGAACAATGTTCTGCGATCGCTGTGGTGAGAAGTTGCGTTTTCACTTCAGCGTAGTTTTGATAAGCAGCATGGCTGTCTTGAGTCCCGTAAATGCCACTAAACAAACGAGCCAAACCGTGATTCTGCAAGATTTGCAGAGCTTGGGATTGACATCGTAACGTCACTAACACTAGCTTGATGCCCTGAGAATGTAGCAATGCTAGCGCCCAGTTAACGCCTGGCTGCATTTTGTCTTTCTGTAACAGCGCCGGTTGATTGACGATGCTCACAACACGCTGCAAAAACACATCAATTTGCTCCCCCTGTAAGCCCGATCGCATTGCAATTTCCACATCTGGGACGCGATCTTGCTTCATTTGCCAGAACTGCTCTTTAGCCAATACCTGAAGATGCAGGATTTCTCCTTGCTCCTGGTATATCTCCTGAGTATCAGCGAGTGCAAGTTGATAGGTACTGTAATAGCGGTGGGAAACGTCCACCAGTGGGCCGTCAAAGTCGCAAAACACAGTCAGTTTTTGGAAATGAGGGGCAGCGGCTTGACGCCGGTAGGGCTGAGGTGGTTGCAAATCTGAGGCGGCGGGGCAGCAGTTCATAGGACGTTACGAATCCGAACTTTTTGATACGTTTATTTACATTAACAGGTGCGACATAAGTTGTCATGGGATTTAGCCCTCAAAATATATTAGACCTATTTATAGGGATATGTCGCGATCGCGTAAGTATCGGGGTGAAAATCGGGGTGAAAATCAAGATAACTACTGAAGGTGGGTAATCGCAAATTAGTGATTGGTTCCCCGACGGATGAATTTCTCAAAGCAAAGCACCATGAAACGGTGCTTATCGGCTCAGATGCGCCCCCCATATTCTGCTGTTGACAGGTAAACACGCGCTCCTCTTTTTTTGCAGGGATAATCCACCTAGCATCCCTCCCTAAGCCTGCTGCTGCTAAAGTAGGCTGGCTATTACACTCAGGTGTAGCCAGGACAGCAGCAAACTCATGGACAACTTTTCCGCAAACACCCAATCGGATGCACTCCAACAGGAGTCCCCTTTTACCTCCTTCGACCGCGCGATGATGCAGCGGTGTATAGAATTAGCTCGTCGCGCCTTGGGACAAACCGCGCCTAATCCCCTAGTGGGTTCTGTCATTGTCCAGGATGGGCAGATTGTGGGGGAAGGGTTTCATCCCGGTGCCGGTCATCCCCATGCAGAAGTCTTTGCGCTGCGGGACGCCGGTGAACGAGCCAAAAGAGCCACAATTTATGTAAATCTGGAACCTTGTAACCACTACGGACGGACGCCTCCCTGTTCGGAAGCGTTGGTAGCCGCAGGGGTGAACAAGGTGGTGGTGGGCATGGTAGACCCCGATCCGCGCGTATCGGGAGGAGGGATTGAGCGGTTACGAGCAGCGGGCATAGAAGTTGTGGTGGGCGTGGAAGAAGACGCCTGTCGGCAGCTAAATGAGGCTTTTATCCATCGCGTTCTCTACCAGCGTCCGTTTGGCATTTTAAAATACGCCATGACTTTGGATGGCAAAATTGCTACAACCACCGGACATAGTGCCTGGATCACCAGCCCGAATGCCCGCAATGAGGTACATCGAATGCGGGTGGCGTGTGATGCGGTGATCGTGGGCGGCAATACGGTGCGTCTGGATAACCCCCACTTGACTAGCCATCAGACAGAGGCACACAATCCCTTGCGGGTAGTCATGAGTCGCACGCTGGATTTGCCCGTCGAGGCTCATGTGTGGGAGACGGTGGAGGCTCCCACTTTAGTGCTAACAGAGGTGGGAGCTAATCCGGATTTTCAGCAGATGCTGTTGAAAAAGGGTGTGATGGTAGTGGAGCTGACTCCACTAACACCGACCAAGGCAATGGCGTACCTATATGAGCGTGGATTATCGAGCGTGCTGTGGGAATGTGGCGGCACTTTAGCAGCAAGCGCGATCGCAGAAGGGACAGTGCAAAAAATTCTTGCCTTCATTGCTCCCAAAATTGTCGGCGGCAGGTTGGCTCCTTCTCCTATTGGGGATTTGGGGTTTGCAAGCATGACAGAGGCACTCTCTTTAGAGCGCGTCTGTTGGCGAGCTGTCGGCTCAGATTGTCTGGTTGAAGGTTATTTACCCTTAGCAGTCAGTAGTCAATAGTCAGTGGTTATTGGTCATTACGTTAATGGCGAATAGCTAATTGTCAATTGCCATTCGCCATTAGCAAAGCTGATAGCTATCAAAATATGCTCGAAGTGATTGTGTGGAGCCTGTTGGTTGGAAGTTTTGGTCTGGAGGCAGTCATGGTAAGCGGATGGATGCGCTGGCAGCAGGTGAGTACAGGTCAGCAACATGAAGAAGAGGAAGAAACTTTAACTCGTTATGAATCTAAACAAGACGTGGCACCCGCAGAGCCGCCTTGTAATGGTTCCTCGCCACCGATATTTAAAGATCCGCGACTGATGGGCTGGGAATTTAAAATTGTGCGAGCTAAAAGCGATTTATTTCGCAATCCAACAGTTTTTCAAAAGCTGTGTGAAGAAGAGGCACAATCCGGCTGGATTTTGTTAGAGAAAATGGATGATCGGCGGGTGCGGTTCAAGCGACCGACTGCCATGCGGGACATGATTCCATCAGAATCTCTGGCTTATGACCCCTATCGCAGCCATTACGGGCCTGTATTGACGCGGCGTACCTGGGTGGCTGCGATCGCGGCTGTGATGGCGATAAGTTTACCGGCTTATTTGGGCTATGCCCTCGTGTCGGCAACGCTGGCGAATTCTTCACAGGTTAATCCACCAGCGGCACCCCCACCGGAGCCGCAGTCTTTCCCAAAGCGTCCGTTGGCACCCAAGTAGCTCTTCGGCTTCTAATAAATAATTGGCACTTTAGCAAGTAGAGACGCGATGTGGATCGCGTCTCTACTTGCTAATGGATTGTTAATTGGTTTCTTGCCAGACAGACTGACGCTCTTGAGCAAGATCCCGGATCAGGGATAGCTTTGAGTGCAGATAGTCAGTCATAATATTTGTTTCGTCGGAATTGAGCGATCGCTGTTGTTTCAGTTGCTTCAGCAGCCACTGTACTAGGCTGGCATCGTCTAACTTCAATAACATATTGGCCTGAGTAGTTTCAATTAAAGCCCAAAGCTGACGCAGCATTGTGGGAGTCATAAAACCTCCTATAAGCGGATAGCTGTTCTGAGTGCCGAATTGGCTAGGAACGAGTGTTATGTGGGTGGTGGGAGCAGATGGGTACGGCACACTGCCTCTTATTTAATTATTCCTTTAGCTTTCCACGATAACTTATCTGGTAATACCAAAATCGCGATCGCACAAGTTGCAACAAGAGTTACCAAATACTTAACAAAGCGAACAATAACTTGACAGGGACTCAAATGGAAAGTTAAGACAGTTCGGTGTTAACGATGGTTGAGAGCCTTCCAAGGTTGGCAAAAACCTCTAAAACGCCACCCTAACCCTCATGAAAAAATTAGGCTCCATAGGCGTTTCAGCGAGATAGAGCCAAGAAAGAGGCTAGAAGACTCGGCGATAAGTGTATTGGACATTCTGGAACCTCTTTCTGGGAACGCTAGTAGCACCAGGCGCTCTTCTCAGAATCTGCTGTTAAGCACGACAAACATTATTAAGGTATGCTTAACATAAAGTCTGATTCTAATTGCCTTGTAGAGGCTAAAAAGCTTTATAAACTCTTTCTGTCGATTAACACATTATTTGTCGTCTTAACAAATTATTGTCGCCGAAGTTGTCATGGCTAAAACCTTTACCCTTCAAAGGCTTTAGCCATTTTTAATGTGTTTTCCTCCAAAATCAATTTTAACACATTATTTGTCGTTATTTAAATAATTAACAATTTAGATGTCGCTTATTTGAAATTTACCTTTTCCAAATTTTCTACATTCCTTAACAAATAAAGTGTCGCTTTTTGGAAATAAACATGTATTATATTAATCAAGTGATTAATACAAATGTACTAAGTCGCGCTGTGTATTAGGTCTATTCACTTCTTTACCTCTGTAGGACGAGAACCAGAATGCTGATACCTAGCTCTCGTCGCTCTTAAACTCGGCGATGCTACACCGCTACTAATTCATGCTTTGACATAGAAGCCCGACTATGGAAGAAATGCCACTGATAGATCCTGGTGTTGAATCTCTTCTTTCTGATGAGGACAATGACCGAGAAGAAATCCAACAGAAAGAAGTAACAGAAGAAATTGCGATCGTAACTGAACTGTCAGACGAAGCAAAGTTCAGGATGGAAGTGATTCAAAGCCTGATTGCACCATGCGATCGCAAAACCTATGGGCAAAAATTAAAGGAAGCAGCGGACAAACTCGGAAAAACGGTTCGGACAGTACAGCGACTCGTTAACAAGTATCAGAAAGAAGGTTTATCGGCGATTACTGACACTGAGCGCTCCGATAAAGGCAATTACCGAATTGATCCTGACTGGCAAGATTTTATTATTAAAACCTTTAAGGAGGGGAATAAAGGTAGTAAAAAAATGACTCCGGCTCAAGTGGCAATTAGGGTACAAGCTAGAGCGGAGCAGCTAGGTTGCGAGAAATACCCTAGCCATATGAGTGTGTATAGGGTTCTTAATCCTATAATTGAGCGACAAGAACAGAAACAGAAGATACGAAATATTGGCTGGCGAGGGTCAAGAGTATCCCATAAGACTCGCGATGGGCAAACTCTGGACGTGCGGCATAGCAATCATGTCTGGCAGTGCGATCATACAAAATTAGACATCATGTTGGTGGATCAATATGGTGAACCTTTGGCTCGTCCTTGGCTAAGCAAAATCACCGACAGTTATTCTCGCTGCATCATGGGCATTCATTTAGGCTTCGATGCACCGAGTTCTCAAGTTGTTGCCTTAGCTTTGCGCCATGCAATTTTACCCAAGCACTATAGTTCTGAATTTAACCTTCATTGTGAGTGGGGAACTTATGGCATTCCAGAAAACTTGTTCACTGATGGTGGCAAGGATTTTCGTTCGGAGCATTTGAAGCAAATTGCTTTTGAACTTGGCTTTGAGTGCCATTTGCGCGATCGCCCTTCTGAAGGGGGTATAGAAGAACGGGGATTTGGGACAATTAATACTGATTTTCTAGCCGGGTTCTACGGATATTTAGGCTCAAACGTGCAGGAACGCTCAGAGAAAGCTGAGGAAGAAGCTTGCGTAACGCTACGGGAGATACATCTGCTATTGGTGCGCTACATCGTTGATAACTACAATCAGCGCATTGATGCCAGAACAAAAGATCAGACTCGTTTTGAACGGTGGGATGCAGGATTGCCTACTTTGCCGCCTGTAATTAAGGAGCGGGAATTAGATATTTGCCTGATGAAAAAAACTCGCCGCAGTATCTATAAAGGTGGGTATTTAAGCTTTGAAAATATCATGTATCGGGGTGATAGCCTGCCAGTTTACGCTGGTGAAACTGTAACCCTCCGATTTGACCCTAGAGATATCACCACCGTTTGGGTATACCGTTCGGAGATGGGAAAAGATGTATTTCTAACTGCTGCCCATGCTCTAGATTTAGAAACGGAGCAACTTTCTTTTGAAGATAATAAAGCGGCTAGTCGTAAACTGCGTAAGGCGGGGAAAGATATTAATAATAAATCTATCTTGGCAGAAGTCCGTGAGCGGGATGTTTTCATCAAGCAAAAGAAAAAAAGCCGACAGGAACGCAAAAAATCAGAACAAGCTCAGGTGCATCCTATTTACGAGTCACCTAAAAATATTCAATTAGAAGCGGTGGAATCTTCTGAAACACAGCCTGAAACTCAACCGCAACGTCCTAGAGTCTTTAACCTTGACCAACTCAGTAGAGATTACGATGAATAGTTTTTAAACCCTTAGGTATCCCTTGCTCACAAATATCAAAATTTATTTTAACGAAATTCTTGTTGTTTAAGATTTAAAAAAAAAACAATACTGATAATGACAGATACTAATTTGCAGAAATGGGTGCAAAAGTTATGGGGTGATGAGCCAATTGCTGAGGAATTGCAACCATTAATTAAGCGATTAATTACTCCAATCGTTGTAGAACTGGAACATATGCAACAGATCCATGAATGGTTGGATATGCAGCGCCTATCGAAACAGCCAGGGCGAATTGTGGCTCCTCCACGAGCAGGTAAGTCTATCACTTGCGATGTTTACAGGTTGCTAAATAAGCCACAGAAAAAACCAGGTAGGCGAGATATTGTACCCGTTTTGTATTTGCAAGCCCCTGGAGATTGTTCCGTAGGAGAATTATTAGGATTAATTCTTGAGCTTCTTAAGTATGGTGCAACTACGGGGAAAGTAACCGAACTTAGAAAAAGGGTTCAACGGGTTCTGAAGGAATCTCAGGTAGAGATGATTATTATTGATGAAGCCAATTTCCTTAAGCTGAATACGTTCAGCGAAATTGCCCGTATTTATGATTTGTTAAAAATTTCGATTATTCTGGTGGGTACAGATGGACTAGATAATTTAATCAAGCGAAATGAGTATATTCACGATCGCTTCATAGAGTGTTACCGCTTTGATGTCATATCGGAAAAGAAATTTCCCAAGATGGTAGAAATATGGGAACGGGAGATTGCTGACTTACCAGTGCCATCGAATCTTAACAGAGAAGAAACTTTAAAGCCTTTGTATACAAAAACAGGAGGTAAACTTGGTTTGCTAGATAAAGTAATCCGAAAAGCAGCAATTTTATCTTTAAAGAAAGGGTTGAAATCTATTGATAAAGCTACATTGCATGAAGTGCTGGAGCGATTTGAGTAGTGGAAACAGTTGAGGATAAACCTTGGTTTTTCCAAGTAGAACCTTTAGAAGGCGAAAGTATCAGCCATTTTTTAGGACGCTTTCGCCGGGATAATTATTTGACTCCTGGGGAATTAGGTAAACTGGCAGGCATTGGTTGGGTTGTCGGACGATGGGAAAAGTTTTACTTGAATCCCTTTCCTACAAAGCAAGAGTTAGAGGCTTTAGCCTCTATAGTGGGGGTGGAGATTGAAAGGCTGTATCAAATGCTGCCCTCGCAGGGTGTGGTAATGCAGCTTAAACCGATTCGTTTATGTGCAGCTTGTTATGGGGAGAACCCCTATCATCGGCTTGAGTGGCAGTTTAAGGAGCGATGGGGATGCGATCGCCACCAGTTGCGTTTGTTAGCAAAATGCACTAACTGTGAAACACCGTTCCCGGTTCCTGCGTTGTGGGTACACGGTGAATGTCCGCATTGTTTTCTGCCGTTTGCAACAATGGCGAAACGTCAAAAACTTTTGACAAGATGTGATAAATAGTTGAGTGCAATCCCTGAATAAAGATTGAGCAAAATCAGCGAGCATAAGGAGCTGCCTGGATTTATGATCCAGTAGCAGCAATGCCGTCGGAGAGGATAATGGATCTTTGTGTGCGAGAACAACAGCAAGAATGTTTGGAAACTGACCCGCGATTCCCGATTATGGAACTCTTGGGTCAGATTCGAGATACTTCTCCAGCTTCGTCTCGCAATACCTCTAATGGGGCGTTGGTAGGGGAGAGTTATACTCTCTTCAGTGCTGTTAGAAACGGATTGCCTCTATCCGACGTGCGTGCCAGCGTAGTGGCAGGAGAGGTGATTCAGAAGCGTTCCTACCAAACTCGTCGAAAAATTTGGGATGCGATCTCGCGTCGGTATCTTTCGGTGTGCGCTAAGTGGGTGGGGGGTTCCCTGGCTGAGGCTAGTGAGTCGGGATTACAATCAGCAGAGTACCTTTCTCTGGCATATCTATACTTTGCTCTGCGCGATCGCTTAGTGTTTGATTTTGTAACCCAGGTAGTTTCGGATAAGTGGCAGCGACAGGCAACGGCAATCGATCGCTATGATGTGCTGGATTTTTTAAAACAACAGGCTGATGAATTCCCTCAGATTAATCGATGGCGCGAAAGTACGCTTCAAAAACTGGCAAGTAATGCCCTGTCTTCGCTTAGGGATTTTGGTGTTCTTAGAGGCATTCGGAAAAAGTACATCCAACGACCAACGATTGCTTCAGAAACAGTTTTCCATCTGTTGTGCATTCTCATGGCAGAAGGTCTGAGGGGACAAGCTATCTTGTCAGCACCAGATTGGCGGCTGTTTCTCTGGTCTGAAACGGAGGTAGCCAGCGCTTTAAGCGAACTTGCCCAAAAACGGTGGATCAGGTTTGAAAGAGTGGGTAGAACCGTCATTCTAGAGATGATACGGATGCCGGAGGTTCCCAATGAGCCAAAGTAGGGATTGGCAGGGAACGTTGCGGGAGGCTGTTGAACAAATCAAAACCCGATACGAGTTTATTGGTCGTCAGACAGGTGCGTCGTTTTTAGGAGTCGTCTATCCGCCAGAGGTGGAATCGGCAGTCTTAAGAGAGTGGACAACGCTAACAAGTGGACTGGGATCGGAGTTTGACGTTAGAACCGTAGATGTTCTAGCGGTCACCATGTCAGTGGTTGATGAATTGGGTAGTGAGGCGATCGCAGACACACTTGCTGCTCCGATGCCCGGTTCTAACCCGGAAGCTGAGTTGGGTCAGATGTGGGTGAGGGCAGTAGTCGAGCAGGTCAAGCAAGTTTTGTCCCAGCCATCTACTACCAAGCTTGTAGTGGTGTTGGAGCATTTGAGCGCTCTTTATCCAGTAACAAGCCCCCAGGCGGTGATGAAAACTCTGGAGGAAGGTGGAGTAGAGGGACTAGTGGTTTTTTTGATTCCTGGCAGGCTTAAAAGCAGAAACGTGTACTTTTTCATCAATCAACGGGAACACTCTATGTATAGAGGTGACCTTATTTAAAACAGGAGTCCTAAAGGGCGGCTATGCGAATTCGAGAAATATTTCAAACTCCCGTTGAGGAAGATATTGAACCCGTTGTTAAAGTGGGGGAACGCCAAGATGACACGAAGCTAGCCGCTGAAATTGGTAGCTATGTTGTTACACCAACCATCGAACGCTATATCGATGACTTGCTGGAACATTATACTGATACGTTACGGTTAAAGACTGGTGAAATCGGTGTCTGGATCTCTGGCTATTTTGGTTCAGGAAAGTCCTACTTTGCCAAGATTGCAGCACTTCTGATTGAAAACCCTATCCTTGACGGTTACTCAGCCTCTGAGCGATTTAAAGCTCGGATCGTTAACGCTCCAAGGCAAGCTTCCATTACAGCGAGTCTTTCCCGGCTTCCCCAATGCGATACGCAAGTGTTAGCGTTCAATATCAATGCGTTAACTGAAGGTGAAACGACGCCGACGCCCCTGCCTAAGATCTTGCTATCTCAGTATTACCTCGCCAAAGGATACGGAACCAATTTAGTTTATGCCCGTGTCATTGAGGCAGAACTGGACAAGCGAGGCAAGCTGTCTGAGCTTCACAGCACCATCGAACGGCTGGCAAAGAAACCTTGGCAAGAACTGCAAAAGAATCTAGCTTATCACTCGAAACATCTTTATCAGGCAGTTTGTGAAGTAGCCCCCGATGCCTTTTCTTCACCACAAGAGGTGGAAAAAGCACTGACGATAGCACAACAGGGAGACCTCTACAATATTCAGTTTTTTGTCCAAACTGTCCTTGATGAGCTAGAAACCCGTCAGCGGGATTTGGGGAAACCCTGCCGTCTAGTGCTGGTTTTAGATGAAACTGGGCAGTGGATTGGGGAGGATAGGGATCGCCTTAATCACCTACAAGCCCTCATTGAGGAAGCGGCAGAGAAAGCTCAGGGCAAGATTTGGGTGTTTGTGACCACTCATGAAGATATGGGAGCTGTGCTTCAAAATGCTCGTACACGTCCAGCCGATATCAAAAGACTCGAAGGGCGATTTCGCTTCAAATTTAGTTTGACGACAGAAAATATCGAACTCGTTTTAGAAGATAGGATTTTTAGAAAAAATTTGGCTGGGAAAAATGCCGTAATAGAAGCTTATAACGAGAATCCAGGAATTCTGCGTGATTTGGGAGAGTTGAAAAATACCAGTCAGAAATTGCCAGAATGTAGCGAGGAGCGGTTTACAACCTTTTATCCGTTTCTGCCTTACCAAATTCATTTGATTCCAGAAGTGGTCAAAAGCTTGCGACGTGCAGGGGGTCGTGGAGAGGAATTATCGGGTTCAACCAGAACACTCATAGGAATTACTCAGGATATTTTACGTAAGGGACGACGTACTTATCTCGATCAAACTGTTGGAGAAATCGTTTCTTTTGATGAAATCTACAGTAACTTGTCTATAGCTGGAGATCAGCAAGTAGAAGTAACCCCGGATGTCCGGCGAGAGATGGGACGGATTGAGAGGGATGTTCTAGGGGCAACTACCTTAACGCGCCGAGTAGCTGAGGTACTCTACTTAATTCGTGACATTGCTTTTATCCCTAAAACGATTGATAATCTTGCTCGTTTGCTAGCCGAACACACCACAGATGACCTGACTTCGATTAGTAACTGGGTAAAACCAGAACTAGACAAGCTGATAAAGGCGAAAATGGTTGCCAAGCTTGGTGAAGAGTATGAGTTCTTGACGGGTGAGCGGCGCACATTTGAGGAAGAAGTGGGGGGTGAATCGGGAGAACTTCGAGTTCCTGATTTAGAAAAAGGATTAGCTAAATTTGCCAGTGCAGATGTTTTGGGATTTCCCAAAATTCCGTTTAAGGGAACAGAATTTCCGATCAAGATTTACTTTGACGATAATTTAGTCAGCAAAGATGGGTTTGTCGAGCTTCGAGTTTATTCTCCGCTAGCTGCGTTCTCAACCAATGTTGCTGAGTTAGAAAATCAAAGCCTTAACTCCGAAGCAAAACAAACCGTTTTTGTCTTGTGCGATCGCGTTGCTGGATTTGATGAGCAATTGCGCTATTACTTAGCGATGCAAGCGGTTGTCGATCGCTGGAAGGGCGATCCGTACAAGTCTGAGGAGGCGCGGAAATTAGCCTCCGAGCGCGAGTCCAATGACTTGAAGAAGCTGCGAGGGCATGTGCAAAAAGGTATTCAAGAGGGACTCAGACAAGCACGCATCGTTTTCCGGGGCGCAACGCGCACGGTTTCCGCTAGAGCGGGACAGAAGCCAGGAGAAGCGGTACGGGCGGAAGTCGCAGCGTTTTTTCCCACGCTGTACCCGAAATATGAGAAGGTTACTGTTCGCATTATCAATGAAGGCAAAGCGATCGCAGATGTCTTGAACGGTTCTAAGAACCTCAGTGCTGACGTTCAGGAACTGAAGATTTTTGATAAAGCCGGACAAATCGATTTGCAATGTCCGTTGCTCGATACGATTCGTGTCTTTCTTTTAGCTCGTCAGAGTCAAAATGAGCGGACGCTGGGGAGAGATTTGTTGGATGAGTTTGTTAAGCCTCCTTATGGTTGGGATGGAAATGCGGTTCGCGTGGGGGTAGCAGCCCTTGTTCGGGCGGGAGCCATGCGGGTTCTAATTAATAAGAAGGCTTACACGAATCCCGTAGATGCTGAACTCCAGAATGCCCTAAGAAACAGCCGCAGCTTTAACACAGTAGATCTGGTTCTAGAAGAGACTGAGCTTAACCCGGACGTTTTGACCGATGTCCGCAAGATATTGTTTAAGTTAACGGGAAATCGCAAGGTTGACGAGACTCCTGCGGCACTCTCGGAGGAGATGGAGAAATTTGGTACGGAGATTTTAGAGAAGGCTACAGCAGCAGCACTTTGGGCAGAACCAGCGAAACTGCCCTTACCTGCTGATTTCCAGCAGGGGAAAGATGTGTTTGACAAGATTTTAGCATTATCTAACCCAATGCATCGGGTGAATGAAATTCACGTTCATCAAGAGCATCTGAAAACGTATGCCAATGCAATTGTGCGAGTGTCTGACTTTGTGGAGAAATGGCGCAAGGCATTTACAGAAATGCGTGATTTTGCCGCATCTATTACTACGGTTGACTATCGACTCCCCAAAAATAGCACCAGTGCTGCTTTTCTAAGTAACTGGAAGACAGCGATCGCAGATGCCACGATTACAGACAGCTCGGTTTGGAAGGGCTTACAAAATGACCAAGCCGCAGCCCTTTTGGATTGGAAAAAAATCCTTAATGATTGGCGCAATGAGGCGCGAACTCTCGCGCAGGAAGCCATTGACCAATTGCCCCAAAAGCTAGCTGACAACAATTTATCCGTTGATGAACTGCAAGACTCCCTGGCTTCAGAACTCAATCAGTTTCTTGCCGCGCTGGATGAAAATAAGGAAGTTGCTCATATTGCCTCACTTTCAGACCAGGCGAGAAGTTTAATTCGTAAGTTAGAGGCAGCGATTGAGGAAGAACGGCTCTCTCGTGTCCCTAAAACACCAACAGAAGAAACCAAGCCGACTCAGCCAGTTAATTGGGTACCCGATACCAAGAATGGCAATGATCCAAACCAGTCATCGTTTAAGTTGATTCGCGTTCCAGAGGTTGCCAAGAAAACTCGGATTAAGACGGTGGAAGAATGGGAACAGGTGCGAGATGCGCTGGATGCAGCCGTGAGGCAGGAACTGGAAAACGGGAATGAAGTGGAGTTGGGATGAAGTCATTTGAACAAGGCTTCATTGAACAACCGCCGATTACCCAACAGCTCCTTCAGACGATTCGCCTGATTGGGGAATATAAAGGTAAGCAGGAGTTGTTCAAAGAGCAAGCCCCCCAAGCCCTGGAAACCTTGCGTCAAGCTGCCGTTATTCAGAGTACTGAGTCTTCTAACCGCATAGAAGGCATCACTGCCCCTTTGGAACGCATCAAGCAATTGGTGGCTGAGAAAACGACGCCCCGCGATCGCTCGGAACAGGAAATAGCTGGCTACCGGGATGTGTTAAACACAATTCACGCCAGCTATGCTCATATCCCGTTTACTACGGGTGTAGTTTTACAACTACATCGCGATCTTTACCAGTTTTCAGTGCCTCAGGGTGGACGCTGGAAGACGGCTAATAATGAAATTAGTGAAACTCGTCCTGATGGCACGAAATTTCTGAGATTTCAGCCTGTTCCAGCCTTTGAAACTCCAGAGGCAATGGAACGCTTGCACGAACGGTTCAACTACCTTTGGCAGTCCGGTGAATTTGAGCCATTGCTGCTAATTCCTAGTTATGTTCTGGATTTCTTGTGCATTCACCCATTTTTAGATGGGAATGGGCGGATGGCTCGGCTTCTCACTTTGTTGCTGCTATACCAAGCGGGTTACGAGGTGGGACGGTTTATTAGCTTGGAGCGGATTGTGGAGGACACTAAGCAAAGCTATTACGATACGCTCTACCAGTGCTCGCAAAACTGGCATCAGGGGCAACATAGCTTATTGCCCTGGTACTCCTATTTTCTGGGAGTGGTGCTGTCGGCGTATCGGGAATTTGAGCAACGGGTTGGATTGGTTACGACTACGCGAGGGGCTAAACGGGAAATGATTCTGGATACAGTGCAGCGGTTGCCAAACCAGTTTCAATTTGCTGATTTGGAACGCGCTTGCCCCGGTGTTAGCCGTCCTACCATCAACCGAGCTTTGGCAGAGTTGCGGAAGACAAATCAAATTCGTTGTATCAAGCCTGGACGTGATGCTGTCTGGGAAAAAATATGATCGCGATCTAATTAATATGATCATCAAGGGTGATTGCGATCATGTTTATGGGTTACAAGCTATTCGTTACGTTATCCTCCATTGAGAAGTTTGAGTCAGATGGAAGCCTCTCTGAAAAAAATCCTACGATCGCTCTCGCTAGAACTTCGCCATATTCTGGAAGGCACTTACGACGAACGGGGCAAGTTTCACGCTGGCGATTTGGAACGCCGATTAAATGAGATTGGGATTTGGCGTGATCGCACTGCGAAACCTCTTGACGAATTACCTCATTTATGCATTGAAGATAAAGATGCGCGTCGGGTTGTTGATGCCTATATTCAATTTCGGGAAGAGGCGGGTGTCTCCCGTCAGGAGGCGGTGGCGGAGTTCTGTCTTGAGTCTGCTTATACTTGGGCAAACCGCCTGTTTGCGCTGCGCTGTATGGAGGCGCGGATGATTATCGATGAGGTAATTTTACAGAAAGATGCCTATGGGGGGCGATCGCTGGTTCACAATCGCTTTGCCCGTCGTAACCCTGAAGCTTGTGCGGGTGAGGACGATGGGTTGTTTGCCGTCTTGAGTGAGGAGTTTGTCGAGAGAGCAACGGAGTTACCCCAGCTATTTAATCCTAAAGCACCAGCCGTCGCCCTAAGACCTTCGGTATCGGCACTGAAACGGTGTATTGCTTTGCTGTCGGGACGGGAGAGTGTTGGGGTGCAGGCACCTGCCACGGATGAGGTGTTTGAGGCACCGGATGCTTTGGGTTGGGCGTATCAGTATTGGAACGCGGAGGAGAAAAACCGAGTTTTTGAGAAGGTTCGCACCAAGAAGGGAGCGAAGATTGAGGGAGCGGATATTGTCCCGGCGACTCAATTGTACACCGAGCCTTACATGGTGAAGTTCCTGGTGCAGAATAGCTTGGGGGCGTTGTGGATGGGGATGAATCCGCAATCCAAGCTGTATGAGGATTGGGAGTATTTTGTCAAAGATGCGGATCGATCGCCTGTCGAGCATAAGTCGATTTTAGAGGTTCGCTTTCTCGATCCAGCAGTGGGTTCGGGTCATTTTCTGCTGGAGGCGTTTGACCTGTTTTATGCGATGTATGAGGAGGAGGACAGGTTAACGGAACCAGAGGAAATCTGTGCGGCGATTCTTAATCACAATCTGTATGGCATTGATATTGATGAACGGGCAGTGCAGATTGCAACGGCGGCGCTGTGGATGAAGGCGAAGGAGAAAGCGCCGGATTTGGAAGCGTCTTATTTGGATGAGTTTCGGGGACATTTAGTGGCGACGAATATTCGTCTGCCGAGGGGTAAGAATCATCTGGAGGCGTTTCTCAAGCGATACCCAGACGATGAACCGCTGCGTCCTGCACTGGAAACGGTGTTTGAAGGGTTGGCAAATGCTCACCAACTGGGGTCATTAGTGCAGATTGAGGAGCCTGTAGAGAAGGAGTTGCGCTACCTCAAAGGCACAGAAGAATTTGAGATGAAGATGAATCTTCAGTTGGACTTATTTGAACCTGTGGTGGTTCAAGGGGAATTGCCTTTCGGGGTGGAGTCTTATGAGGATTGGCAAAAGAAGACGCTCTCCAGGTTGAAGGAACATTTTAATGCAGAGGCGGAGACGGCGGATTTATCTCAAGCGTTTTTTGGACAGTCTGCTGGGAAGGGGTTGGCGTTATTTGATTTGTTAGCAAAACGGTATGACGTGGTAACAGCAAATCCGCCTTATATGGGGGCTAGAAATATGGAAGTAAGGCTGAAAAGCTATATCACTAAGCATTATGTTTTTGGTAAAGGTGACTTATATACTGCTTTTGTGCTTCGCTGCCGTCAATTATGTTTGCGTGGTGGAAGAGTAGGAATGATTACTCTTCATGCTTGGATGTTCCATGCTTCCTATGTCGAAATACGTCGTTTAATTCTTCAGGAAGACTGCATACATCTGATTGCACAGCTTGGACGATATGCGTTTTCAGAGGCAGATCCACCAGGATTTGCTGTTTTATTCGTTTTTTCTCCGAATCATCTTAATGGTCATATCCATGCTTTTCGCCTGTCTGCTCCTCGGTTAGCTGATGAGCAAGCTCAACTGCTAGCTAATGCAATTTCCGAAACTATTTGTACAATTTCCTATCAAACTGCTCAAGCTAATCTATTATCAGTTGCTGGATATCCATTTGTCTACTCACTACGACCTAGTTTTTTTGAGATTGTGAGGCAAAATCCTACTCTGGAACAGTATGCAGATGTAGTTGCCGGTTTACAAACTGGAGTAAATGAGAGATTTATAAGAACTGATTGGGAAATTACAACTCTTCCAGGTTGGGTATCTTATCGAAAAGGAGGAGGTTTCTGTCGTTGGGTGGGTCTTGAGACATATAAAATTGACTGGCGCAATGATGCGATGCAATTACGAACAAGTCCTCGTGCTCGTTTTCAAAACTCAAACTACTATTTCAAGAAGGGCTTAACCTATTCTTATATATGTCGAGGAGCGCTTAATACTCGCGTTATGGAAGGATGCGTATTTGATGTAGCGAGTATGGGGGTTTTTCCAAAAATAGAAGATTATTGTCTACCTTTATTAGGTCTTTTAAATTCTCGCTTAGCTTCTTGGTTTCTCCGTACTATTAGCCAAAATTTAATGTTTCAGGCTGGCACGGCAAGTCAACTTCCAGTTCCTAATTCTGTTTTTACTTGCAAAAGGCTTACAGATTTTAGTAATTATTCTTTAAAAATCAAAGAGTATATTGAATCAGTAAACCCTACAGAAGAAACATTTAATTACTGGAATTTACTTCAATTGTTTAAAGCTCAGTTTAACTTTATAATATTAGAAACATTAATTCATACCTTAGAGGGGATGATCGAGACAGTAATTATTGACCTATATGATTTGGATTCCAATGACCAAAAACAGGTATTTGATGAGGTTGGCACTTCTCCTGGTTGGTTTTCCATCATTTCTAACTACGAAACATTACCTAAAATTCCCTCAGAACTTCCTGAAATTCTCCCAGAAATCCTCGACTACCTGCAAAAGTGCGATCGCCTCACCCTCCCTTCAGGCGAACTAACCAACCTCAAACGCCGTCTGCGTAATCTCTACGAAGCAGGTTCAGGTGCCAAAGTTGAAGACGAAGACATAGACAGTGACACCCCAACTGATGACGAAGAAGATGAAGAAGAATCAGAAGTTGCAGTTGGCGCACACATCCCCATCCCAACCGAAACCTTCCTCGAAGAACTCTCCGTCAAACTAGAAATCCATCCCATCTCCGTCTACTGGCTACTCAAAGAAGGCAGAGAACAGGAAGGCTGGCGCTGTATCCCAGAAGAAAAGCGCTTCACCGAAGACACCTTCACCGTCCTGGTGCTTCGCCTACTCGGTCATCGGTGGCCCAAACAAATCGAAGCAGGCGAACCCGTCCCCGATTGGGCAGACAAAGACGGCATTATCCCCATTTCCATAGGTGCAGGCGAACAAACCCTGCTAGACAGAGTGCGTGACAGAATCGCCGCAGAATTCCCCAACGGCAACGTCGCCAGCATCGAACGGGAATTTGCAGAAATCGTCGGCATCAGCCTAGAAAAATGGCTGACCGGGGGATTCTTCAAACGCCACATCTCCCAATTCAAAAAACGCCCGATCGCGTGGCAAATGGAATCCACCCCTGCGACTCGTAGCAAAGCAAGCCGAGGTACAACCCCTGCCTTTTCCAGCCTCGTCTACTACCACCAACTCAACGGCGACCTCCTGCCGAAACTTCGCACTCAGTACATCGGTTCCCTGCGGACGCGCTACGAAACCGAATTGCGTACCTTAGAAAACATCCCCAGCGACGAACGCACAACCGACCAAGCTGGACGTATACTGCAACTCCAGAATTGGATAGAAGAACTCAACACCTTTGACCAAAAACTGAGTGAAGTAGCCACCACTGGCTTTTGTCCCAGCGATGCCAAAACCTTAAAAGCCAGACTGCGCCAACTAGCAATTGACGATGCCACCCTCTGCCTCAAAGTCCTTTGGTTACGAAAACTGATGGACGTGATGCAACCGACACCCCTGGAAACCTGGAAACAAACGGCGCAAGAAACCAAACTCCACCCCGACTTCCCTAACTGGATAGAAGAAGCATTAATACATCTCGACCATCACTGTTCTGCTGTCGGTACTCAGCCACCGGATGCCGCGAACCTAACCAACGACCCCACCTCAGCCGACCTCGCCAAACTCATCTGCAAAGAAGCAAAATCAATGGTCAAGAATTCCCTATCTCTCGCTTGTCAGCGCTGGTGGGCGAAATTCAATGAAACCTTGCTAGTCCCATTGCGACAACAGATTAAGGATGCCACAGAAGACACCAAACAACTTAAGGAAAAGTGGGATAACCTTGGCACCACACCCGAAAAATTCCTAGTAGACGAGATTAAGCACAGACAGGCAACCCTCAAAGCTAAAATTAAGAACCTCAAGGCAGAACTCAAACAACGCACAGAAACGGGGGAAGCCATTCGCTTGTCAATCGAAACCTGGAAATGCCCAGAAGCCGAAACCTGGGAACCCTGGTTATCATCGCAGCCTCTGTATGATGCCATTTCCAGCCTCGACGGACGCCGCAACCCACCCAAGACAGTAGCAGAGTTTGTTGCTCAAGAAAGTGCCTACGTGCCAGACTTGAACGATGGTGTGCGAGTTAACATTGCGCCGTTACAGAAGGCTGGACTATTAGCTGCTGAAGTAATTGCGAAAAAGGATGTCGAGAAGGCAATAAGCGATCGGGCGGAGTGGCGTGCGGACGAACGCCGTTGGTGCCGCGAGGGGAAACTGCCACAGCCCGGATGGTGGAAGTAAACACTTATTCTTTTAACATATCAGAGCGCTATACACACGAAACAGCTTGGAGTAAGAATATGGGACTTCAGGAAGAAATTGACAGCATGAGGCAAGAAATTCGAGCCGATGGCTATTCAATGTCTATCGGTGAATGGATAAGCCTTTATGAGAATGAAGAAATTGATATACATCCAGAATTCCAACGATTTTTTCGTTGGTCTAGTCGCCAAAAAACCAGCCTCATAGAGTCTATTTTACTTGGCATTCCCATCCCACCTATTTTTGTATCTCAGCGTGAGGATGGAGTTTGGGATGTAGTAGACGGTCTACAAAGGCTATCTACGATATACGAATTTGCTGGGAAACTAAAGGATGAAGATAAAAATTTGATACCACCTTTAGTCCTTGAAGAGACTAAGTATTTACCAAATTTGAAAGGTAAAAAGTGGGACGATGCCTATGATACAGCAAATTCCCTAAGCTCGACACAACGGCTTTTGATAAAAAGAGCAAAAATTGATGCAGCTATTCTCCTAAAAGAAAGCGATGAGATTGCTAAATATGAGTTATTCCAACGATTAAATACTGGAGGGTCAATAGCTACACAGCAGGAAGTCAGGAACTGTATTCTCGTGATGGTTAATCGAGAAATGTTTCAATGGATGAAAGACTTGAGCCAAAACGAAATGTTCAGAGAATGTATAGCTCTTAGTGAGCGTCCCCTCGAAGAACAATATAATATGGAGCTATTACTAAGGTTCTTAGTATTCCGCAATATTGATGAACATGCAATGAAAGGAATAGGTGATTTGGGAGGATTTTTGACCGATAGGATGGTAGAAATGGCAAAAGATAAGAATTTTAATTATAAACAAGAAGAAGATGCATTCCATAAGACATTTGAAATTCTGTATGAACAAATGGGAAGTGATAGTTTTCGCAGATATTCTCCGAATAAAAACAAGTTTTTAGGTGGGTTCCTAGTCTCAGCCTACGAAGTGATTGCTTTGGGGGTTGGTTATAACTATGCAGAGTTATCTCACTCTCATATAGATATAAGAGATAGAGTGAAGCAAATTTGGACAAATCCTGAATATACGAACTGGTCAGGTTCAGGCACTACTGCACAGCGAAGAGTACCAAGGCTAGTTCCCTTTGGTCGTCAAATGTTCAAACCATGAAAATACGCACAGCAGAAAACCTTAGCGATAAACTAGCTGAGGAACTTGGATGGCGAAAAGTAGAGCTTTCAACATTGAAAGCTCTGATTGACTCGAAGTCATTTGCATCTGGAAAGCGGAAGGCATTACTGCGCGGTGGAATCACTATGCTTTATGCTCATTGGGAAGGATTTATCAAAGTAGCAGCAAATAGCTATTTGGAATTCGTTGCTATGCAGGGTCTACCTTATAAGCAACTTGCAAATAACTTTATAGCTTTAGCTATGAAGGATAAGTTAGATCAAGCAAGAGAAACGAATAAAGCAACTATATATAGTGAGGTTGCAGATTTCTTTACAACAAAACTTAGCGACAGAAGTTTAATTAGATATGAAAATAGAATTACTACCTCTAATTTATCATCATCTGTATTTAAAGAAATAGTATGTATGCTTGGCTTAGACTACAGATTTTATGAATCAAAAGAAGTGCTGATTGATGAAAGATTGCTCCAAAAAAGGAATAAAATTGCTCATGGTAATTATCTTGATATAGATGAAGAACAATATGATGAGTTACACACGCAAGTCATAGCAATGATGGATACTTTTCGGAATCAAATAGATAACTGTGCAGCAACTAAACAATATTGTTGCCCAGGTGCATCTATTGCATCACCCTAATCTCTTTTAATAGATGACCTCCTCTGATAGCCTTCGCAACTGGCTTCGCCAGGAAATCCTGCAAATCCTCAACCGAAGGAGTCCCCAACCCCCCCTTTTCATCTGGTGCGACCCTCGGCGCATCTGGAAAGACCTGCTACAAGCCGCAGCAGAGGACAACATCTTTGAACTTTGGGCAGAAGACACTCACGAACTCATACTTAGAGAAAAATTCTACAAAACCCCCCGCACTCCCCGCATCGTCTGGCTACCCGTCAGCCGCGACGAAATTACCTATTTCAAAGTCTTTGAACTCCAAGCTGAAGCGGTCAAACAACTCACTCTCTCCGAAGCCCTTTCCGAATACGGCATAGACATCCCCTCAGACTACCGCGTTGAACTCGAACCCATCCTACCTGCCCACGCCAAAGAATGGCTCGATTATCCCAAAGAGGCCTGGAAAGAACTCACCCCCGGTAATGTCAAAAGCACCCTCGTCAATGACGAGAAAATCCTAGAATTCCTAGCCACTCCCGGACTC
Source organism: Coleofasciculus sp. FACHB-1120 (assembly GCF_014698845.1). Classification (NCBI taxonomy): domain Bacteria; kingdom Bacillati; phylum Cyanobacteriota; class Cyanophyceae; order Coleofasciculales; family Coleofasciculaceae; genus Coleofasciculus; species Coleofasciculus sp. FACHB-1120. The sequence continues at coordinate 183,707 of NZ_JACJTV010000007.1, forward strand.
AGCTTCGATCGCCTCCTCACCGATAACCGCTTTTCCATCTTTGCCCGTCGCGTCGTGGAAGATTTCGGACTCCCCGAACCCAAACCCGACAATGCCGAAGCATGGCGCATCCAAGCAACCGCGTCTCTCCTAGTCACCGATGCTGTTACCCGATGCCCAAATCATCCTCCCACCGAACGCGCTCGCATCATTCCAGAAGGGCAACAGCGAGAGGCGGCATTAAAACTGCTTGACCGTTGGCAAAACCAAATTAACCTAATTGACTACTTTGAACAATTATCCCCTCAAGCCGATAACCAAACCACCCTGCAATACTGGGCAAGCCACCTCGACACCATTCCCATCCCCCTTGCTTCCCAAATTGCGGAAAACACCCTATTCCAAAAGCAAATCCAACACCTCAGCACCATTCAAACCTTTGAGGAGTTAGTCAAAACCCTAGAATCCCGCGCTGTTGCCTACCAAACCCATGCCGAGGCATTCTGGGGACATCAAGCAAAAAACAAAGTCTGCTGGAGTCATCTAGTAAAACTCGCCATGAACGCCAGCCTGCTATACCAACACAACCAGGTAGAACAGCAGTGGAAGACTTCAATAGATGCCGTTAACTGGTTCACCACTCAAGGTTGGCAAGTCGATCGCGCCGGAGAAGCTCTTTTCCAAGAAGATACCGAACTCCCCAACGGACTCATCCGCGTCCGCACCCTGCTGCGTCAAGCGTACCTGCGTCATCTAGACCGAATCAACACCGCCTTCTCCGAACTGCTGTCTAACGCTTCATTGGAGTCCTTACCCCTGCCTTTTGCCGGAAATGCGATCTCCCCTACCGTCAACCAAGCCTCTGCAAAAGAACCCGTTGCCGTTCTAGTCCTTGATGCCTGTCGCTACGACATCGGCTGTCGCCTCGCCGAAGTGCTGAACCAAGGCGAACCCACCCAACGCGCTGAAGTTACTCCTGCCAAAGCCCCCATCCCCTCCATCACCGCCTTGGGAATGCCCTTCTGCCTCCCTGGAATTGCCGATAAACTTCGGGTTGAATTTCCCAAAAAACCAGGGAGTTACTGGCGCGTAACGGCAGACGGGTTCCCCGGCGACCTCAGCCAAGCCGAACAGCGACGGGAATGGCTGAAAAAGAACTACAAGCTCAAAGAGAAAAGTATACTAACCGTCAAGGATGTCCTAGATTCTGAGACACACGATGCCATTAATATCAACAATTTAGGCAAACTCATTTTCATCTTCGGTGATGAACTCGATGACCACGACGACACCCTCGAACCCTTTGGACTCAATCCCACCATTGAACGTTACGCCACCCTAATTCGCCGCCTGCGTTCTGGGGGATACAATACCATTGTGATGGTGACCGATCATGGCTTTTTCCGCTGGCAACCTGCTGAAGACGAGAATGACCCAGAAAAACCAGAAGGCGATATCCTGTGGAAATCGAGACGAGCGATCGCGGGTCAAAACCTCCAGCACTCCTCCGCCATCAAACTGCGCGTCACCAATGGCAATTTAGATTGCTACGTCCCCAGAAGCATCAACGCCTTCAAAACCTACGGCGGACTGGGATTCTTTCACGGCGGCGCAACCCTGCAAGAACTAATTATCCCTGTCCTCAAAGCCAACTGGCACCAGAGAGCTAAGAAAATTAAAGTCGTCCTCAAGCCCATCACCCAGATTACTTCCCTCAGCCAACGGATAGAAGTTGCCTCTGCCGCCGTCAACACGGATTTATTTGGCAACCTCGATGCAACCCTGACAACCCGACAGGTGCAGGTTAATGTCGTTGACCTCAGCACCGGGAAACGGCTGTTCAAGTCCAAAACTGCCGTAGCGATTGAACCAGGGGCAGAATTGCAAATCCTACAATTAGAAAAGGTAGAAGGGGCAGAAGCCAGAGTCGGCACCGAAATGGAACTCCGGCTCATTGATGCTGATGATGAAGAGGTATTAGACCGCAGGACTGTTACGCTCAAAGTTGACCTAGACGAGTGGTTTTGATAAGAAAATCACTTTGGCTAGTGAATGCAATAGCCCCGGACTAATGTCTGTGGGCAATATTGTTTACGAGGGCTGATATGGCAGGCGAGTTAGTATTAGATGAACTCGATCGCAAACTAGACAAGGCTTTCCCCGGTCGAATCGTCCGCAAGGACTTGGTAAAAAAACTCAAAGTCGGGTTCAACATTCCCGTCTATGTTTTAGAGTACCTGCTGGGCAAATACTGCTCGACCACCGATGAAGTGGAAATTCAAGCGGGACTGGAACAAGTAAAAAACGCGATCTCTGAACGGGTGGTACGCGGCGACGAGTCCGAACTAATCAAAGCCCGTCTGCAACGCTTGGGTTCCCTCAAGTTAATTGACCTCGTTATCGTTACCTTTGATGAAAAAGTCCAAGGCGGCAAATTCTGGGCGCGACTTTCCACCTGCGGACTCGACAAAGTTCATATCGATGAGGATATCGTTCACAAGTACGAACGACTGCTCACCGGAGGTGTCTGGGCGAATCTGGAACTAGTCTATGACGATTCCTTCGTTAGTGACGGTCAAATCCGCCCGTTTGTCATCCACCGCCTCGCCCCCATCCAAATTGCCAGCGCCAACTTTGAAGAATTTGTCGAAGGGCGATCGCACTTCACCCGCGACGAATGGATTGACGTACTTGTGCGATCGATGGGCTACGAACCCACCCACCCCGACTTTACCCTACGCCGCAAGCTATTGTTCCTGCTGCGTCTCGTCCCAGTTGTCGAATCCAACTACAACCTGATTGAACTGGGGCCGCGTGGAACGGGCAAATCTTACGTTTACCGAGAAATCTCCCCCTATGTCGTCCTCCTATCTGGCGGACAAGGGAGCATTGCTGACCTGTTTGGCTGGAAAAACCGTCGCGATAAGCCTGGATTGGTGTTGAGATTTGACTTGGTGGCATTTGATGAAGTGGCAGGTTCCAACTTCAAAGTCGAAGCCAACAAACAGATGTACAAGGGCTACATGGAACAGGGTTCCTTCTCTCGCGGGGATGACAAAGGCACCCTTTCTGCTGACGCTGGCATCGTCTTTAACGGCAACCTAGACGGTGATGTAGAAACCACTGCCCGTATCTCTCACCTATTCAACGCCCTCCCAGATGCCATCCGCAACGATATGGCATTCCACGATCGCTGGCACGCCTATCTCCCCGGTTGGGAAATGCCCAAAATGCAACCGGATTATTTTACTGCCCACTTGGGGTTTATTGCCGATTACATTGCCGAAATCTTCCACACCGAGTTAAGGAGGCGCAACTACACCGATACCTACGATCGCTTTTTCAGTTTGGGTAGTCATGTAGAAGAGAGGGATAGGAGAGCGATCGCACGTACTACCGCTGGTTTCGTCAAACTCCTTCACCCCGATGGCAACTGCTCCCAAGGGGAAATTGAAGAATACATTACCCTTGCCATTGAAGTACGTCGCCGAGTCAAAGAACAGCTCAAGCGCATGGGGGGCATTGAGTATTCCAAGGTGAATCTCTCCTACATCGACAAACAAACCGGACAGGAAACTATTGTCACCTGCCCCGAACTCAGTTCCGCCCAGATGATTCCCGATCATCCCCTTTCCCCCGGTGACTTATTCACTGTCGGGTTTGACTCCAACGAAAGCCGTTACTCCCTCTACCGCATCCAAATTTCTGCCATACCTGGGACACACCGCTTCAATCTCATCGGCACTACAGGCAAAGGCATCAAAGAAAGCGCACGTATGGCGTATGACTATTTGAAAGCCAATGCCAAACGGGTAGGCATTGACCGCGACCTCACATCCTACGACTTCAACATCCAAGTGATGAGTTTGATGCAGGGCAAAGATGCCGATGACTTGGGTGTAGCCTTCTACATCGGTTTAATTTCTGCCATTTTGAACCGTCCCATTGCAGGCGGTCTAGTAATTCTTGGGCAAATGAGTATTCACGGCGTTCTGAGTCGGGTGGAAGGGTTGGGAGACAAACTTCGTATTGCGATGGATGCAGGGGCAAAGCGGGTAATGTTCCCAACTGAGAATCGGCGAGACTTTGCCGAGTTGCCTGCTGGGGTGATTGATAAGTTACAGATTGATTTTTACAGCGATCCGGCACAGGCTGCGTTTAAGGCATTAGCAGAAATTTGAAGCTCAGCGCGATCGCTTCTGCTGCGGTCTCCGCTTTAAATCCTCAGCCAGTCAAATATCCACCAGTTCCCCCTCCTCCCACGCTTCACCATCCGGTTTAACCAACCGTTGTGCGAGCTTTTGAGTTCTACATCTGAGGGGCAATGCGATCGCTCTTTCAGAGCCGCTCCGCTAACGCAGCAGCACTTCGCGATCGCCTTCACTCCATTTTAGAGATACAGATTGCCACTCTTGTCAATCGCGTTGGGGCTTATCCCCACTCGGTGCAACTATGTGAATTAGGCTACCGTTGAACTTTATCGTTTTCTACTGATTGAGTAGACTCTTAATTTCTTCAGGTGTGAATGGATTTTCACCAGCACGTAGGGCATTAATCCAACGTTCCCGTTGGGATTTACTTTCCTTATCCTTAGTTTGCTTGATGTATGCTTGAAAGTCCTCAATCGCTCCTTTAGTGTTGCCTGCTCTAGCTCTGGCAAGACCACGGCTATTGCGAAAATTACCATCGTCAGGAGCAAGTGCTACGGCTTTTTCACAGGCAAACATTACTTGCTTGGCATACCCTCGCAGGCTACCGTCCCAGCAGAGGGTGTTCCAAGAATCGGCAGAGATGTCAACGTTTGCATCGAGCTTTTGGGCTTCGCTGTAGGTTGCGATCGCGTCCTTGAACTTAATCGTTTTTTTGAATTTATGCTGCACTAACAAAATATCTACTTTATCGGCGAGAGTTTGGGCTGCTACCCGTTTTGCTCTTTCTGTTGGAGCGATCGGTAGTGTAGGATTTTTCTCTCGTGCTTTTTGAAATTTGACGACTGCTCCTTGAATGTCGCCTGCTCGTGCCAACTCATCACCCTCTGCTAACCAATCTCTGTCTATACCATCGCAGGGGTTATAATCGCTCTTTTCGACATCCAAGCTGTTCTTCTCTAAATCTCGCTTGTTCTTCAAATAATTCTGCACCCAATGGCAACCTCGCACCCGGAGTTCATCCAATCCTTCAACCTGCCATAACTTAGTCCTGCCGTCAGAACCACTGGTCGCCAGTTGCTTGCCATCGGGGCTGAAAATTACACTCGTGACCGGGCCTTGATGTCCTTTAAATTCTGCCAACTGCTTGCCTGACAAATCCCACAACCCTGCTGTGCCGTCATCTCCACTGGTCGCCAGTTGCTTGCCATCGGGGCTGAAAATTACACTATAGACTGAGCTTTGATCCCCTTTAAATTGGGTCAACTCCTTGCTGGACAAATCCCATAAGCGAATCATACCGTCCATTCCGCTGGTCGCCAGTTGCTTGCCATTGGGGCTGAAAATTACACGATTGACCGAGTCTTGATGCCCTTTAAATTGGGTCAACTCCTTGCCGGACAAATCCCACAACCGGGCTGTGCCGTCAGAACCACTGGTCGCCAGTTGCTTACCATCGGGGCTGAAAATTACATCAAAGACCCTGCCTTGATGCCCTTTAAATTGGGTCAACTCCTTGCCGGACAAATCCCACAACCGGGCTGTGCCGTCAGAACCACTGGTCGCCAGTTGTTTGCCATCGGGGCTGAAAATTACACTCCAGACCATACCTTGATGCCCTTTAAATTGTGCCAACTGCTTGCCGGACAAATCCCACAACCGGGCTGTGTCGTCAGAACCACTGGTCGCCAGTTGCTTGCCATTGAGGCTGAAAATTACACGATTGACCGAGCCTTGATGCCCTTTAAATTGTGCCAACTGCTTGCCGGACAAATCCCACAACCGGGCCGTGTCGTCAGAACCACTGGTCGCCAGTTGCTTGCCATCGGGGCTGAAAATTACACTCAAGACCCTTTGATGCCCTTTAAATTGTGCCAACTGCTTGCCGGACAAATCCCACAACCGGGCTGTGCCGTCATCTCCACGGGTCGCCAGTTGCTTGCCATCGGGGCTGAAAATTACACGATTGACCGAGCCTTGATGCCCTTTCAATTGTGCCAACTCCTTGCTGGACAAATCCCACAAGCGAATCGTGCCGTCATCTCCGCTGGTCGCCAGTTGCTTGGCATCGGGGCTGAAAATTACACGATTGACCGAGCTTTGATGCCCTTTCAATTGTGCCAACTCCTTGCCGGACAAATCCCACAAGCGAATCGTGCCGTCAGAACCACTGGTCGCCAGTTGCTTGCCATCGGAGCTGAAAATTACACTCCAGACCATACCTTGATGCCCCTTAAATTGTGCCAACTCCTTGCCGGACAAATCCCACAAGCGAATCGTGCCGTCAGAACCACTGCTCGCCAGTTGCTTGGTATCGGGGCTGAAAATTACACGATTGACCGAGCTTTGATCCCCTTTAAATTGGGCCAACTCCTTGCCGGATAAATCCCACAAGCGAATCGTGCCGTCAGAACCACGGGTCGCCAGTTGCTTGGCATCGGGGCTGAAAATTACACTATAGACCGAGCTTTGATGCCCTTTAAATTGTGCTAATTGCTTGCCGGACAAATCCCACGAGCGAATCGTGCCGTCATCTCCACTGCTCGCCAGTTGCTTGGCATCGGGGCTGAAAATTACATCAAAGACCCTGCCTTGATGCCCTTTAAATTGGGTCAACTCCTTGCCGGACAAATCCCACAAGCGAATCGTGCCGTCATCTCCACTGCTCGCCAGTTGCTTGCCATCGGGGCTGAAAATTACACGATTGACCGAGCTTTGATGCCCTTTAAATTGGGCCAACTCCTTGCCGGACAAATCCCACAAGCGAATCGTGCCGTCATCTCCACTGCTCGCCAGTTGCTTGCCATCGGGGCTGAAAATTACACTCCAGACCATACCTTGATGCCCTTTAAATTGGGCCAACTCCTTGCCGGATAAATCCCACAAGCGAATCGTGCCGTCATCTCCACTGCTCGCCAGTTGCTTGCCATCGGGGCTGAAAATTACACTCCAGACCCTGCCTTGATGCCCTTCTAAACGGCTGCGTTCTCTGGTTCTGTAAGCCGTCATTTGCAGTGTTCCTAACACTCGATTCTGAGTTTTAGCGTCTGCCCAAGCTGCCTGCTTGAGTTTTTTTCCGGCCCTTAAACTCTCGATCAACGCATCGAAATCTCGGTCTGAAGCCAAAAGTGTTTCTGAAGATGCAGTGAGAGCATTGATCTCGCTCACTTCTGCCCGTTGTCTCTGATTTTCTGCCCGCCATGCCGATCCCAAAGCTGCAACTGCCAGAACTGCAAACACGCCCCCAGCCGCAATTGAACCTTTAAGGGCGCGTTTGAGAAACTGATTGAGCTTTTCTTCACCGAGTTTTCGTTGTTCTCGTTCCTTTTCCAGCTCAACCATTAATTCCTTCAATCTCGGTTCCTGTTGCTGGCGGATAAACGTAGCGATATAGTCATGCACTAGCTGATAGCGGTCAGCCGGAAGTTCTGGCAACAGCACGACCAAGCCGGAATCGACAAAAATCTGGAGTACCAAATCCAACTTGCCCGCTTCTGCCGCTAATGCCTGTAAATCCTGTTTCAGAATGTTGCGAGTTCGCAGAGGAATTTTATTTATGATGATGGGAGGCAACGGCAATAGGAATTGCAAATCCCGTTCCAATTCGGCACGAGTTTTCAGAGGACGAGTTCCTTTTTCATCCGTGAGCAAATACAGCACCAATTCCGCCGCTTGCTCGTTTTCAGCACCGCAGTCTTTCACCACTTCCGCCAGATAGCGCTTGACCAGTTCTTCCTTTCGACCGCAAGCCTGATACTCGGCTAGCTTGGTGATGTTCTCTGCTTGCAACTGCGCCCCCACAATTTGCAACTCAATCGGGCGCACTTCCCCCTCATTACCTGCTAAATCCCGCACCAGTTGCTCGATCAACGCAGGTTCTAAGTGGAAATAAGTGCGCTCGGTTAAGCGCTCGACGATCGCTTTCGCATCTTCGGCTGAAAAGTTGCCCAACCCATAGCGGACATTCTTGGTGAGAATATCATTGCCAATCGTCTTCATGCTGTCCAGGCGATCGCACTCCAGCAAGTAGTGCAAGTAATCCTCCCGCAACGATAGGATTACCTTCACTGGCAAAATGTTGAGGCACGCTCCCATAAATTCAAAAAATCGCCGCCTTTCGCCAGGAGTGGGATAGACAAAGAAGAATTCTTCAAACTGGTCGAAAATCAGTACCGTCCGCAGATGGCGCGATTCACCTTGTTGTAGCTGTTCCAAGATAGCTGCTTCTGAATCAAGGGGAATGGGTAAATCGATTCCCTTTTCTAAGAGTGCCTCTGCCAGTAATTTCCCTAATTCCCCAACCCAGCTCGTGTAAACTCGCATCGGTACAGGTAAAACATCAGACGTGCCAATCGCTTTGTGTTTCAAAGCTGGCACTAGCCCCCCATTGACTAGGGAACTTTTACCCACCCCAGACTGCCCGTGAATGACGATTAGCTTGTAGCTAGGCTCGCCTATCCGCTGAACTAAACGGTCCACATCCAACTGCCGACCAGAAGCGGTAATCTCTGGAGCTACAGTTTCCTGACTTGCCAGCTGCGTCAGAGCAGATTTTGCCTGTCTTTGCGGCTGTATGCGCCCTGCACCAACAAACGCCCGAAACCCATACTGCTGCTCAATAGATTGTCGAGCAGATTTAATTTCAAAGGCTTTGAAATATTCTCGCTGCTCGAAATAAAGTTTCTGTAAATGACTCAGGATGTCGAGATAAAACCAGGTATCAAACTCAGGGCTACCTACTTCTCTCGCTATTTCTAAATTACGGATAGCCTCTTGAGTTTCGTTTATCTGTTGTTGTGCTTGCGCCAGAAGAAACCGATAGAAAACTGGAGCGTATGAGGTTACAGATTGATTATTTCGTAACCTAGACCTAGACTCAGTATCTGAAATGATAGGCGATTGGGAGCCAGACGCTGTTGATGAAACTTTTATGGCTTTCTGGGCAAAGTCCCCCGCCTCTTGCCAGCGTTTGTCTGCTAGAGCTACCTCTGCTAAAAAGCCATAAGCCTGAGCCACTTCTATCGTCTTGTTTGCAGCTTGATGCCATTGCAAAGCTTTCTGAGCTAAAGCTTGCAATTGCTGCCAATCTTGTAATCGCCGCAGAATTATACCAAAGGTCAAAATTGAATTAGCAACTAAGTCTGGACGTTGAGCTTGTTCAAAAACTTCAATGCATTGCCGAAGATAATGCCGAGTTGCTTGCCAATCTGGGTGGTCGATTTCTCGATGCCGAAGTGCTTTCAGGTAATAGCAGAAGGCTATATTACTGAGGAGTTGCCCCTGTTGCTCTAAATTGTTACTCTGCTGCCAAATTTCTAAGGCTTTTTGATAATGCTCTAGAGCGAAATCTAAATTTCGATTGGTAGAATCCCCATATTTAGTAAGCCCTAGCAAGGATTCTATATTCGCTTTGAGTTCTAGGTCTAATACTTGTTCGCGGCTTTGTAAATCCTGACAAGCTAGTTTGATTTCCCGACAAGCTGATAAAGTAACGGTTAAATTTCCCTCAAAGAATCGCTCGGCTGTTTCTCTGAGGAAGTCTACTAATTCATGAGTGGTGAGCGTAAAGTCCGTCGTTGTTGCCCAACTCTCGAAATCAGGAGCTAGCCCAAGCAGTTTCTTCAAAACTTCATCATTCACCCAAAGCACCAATGGGAAATGGAAATTCTTGCGAAACTCCTCTCTGACTTGATTGGTTGCACTTAACAACTCATCCAAATCACCCACTGATTCTAAGCCAAATACCATCAAAGCATCTGGCTGTTGAAAGTCTAATTCCTCCTTAATTCTGGCATAGAGAGTCTTTTCAGACTCATTCAGTTCCAGAATACGGATTTCGACGCTCATTAGTTCTTGCAACCGCTCAACCAACTGCGATCGCAAGCGGGTATAGTTACAACGCGCTAAAAACAGCTTGAACTGCCCAACAGACGCCTCAATCGCCCAAGCCAATTTTTTAAGCGATCGCTCGTTGTGAACAGCCACATCTTGCGGTTGGTGCGATTCACTCATGGCTGCAACTCTTTCGCCTCTGCCAAAATCGGATTGATATCAAACCAAGACTCGCTGCTATCCCGATATTCAAACACCAATCGGCTGCGGATAAGCGCCTGGTATCCATCATCACCACTTACCTTCTTTCGTTGCCGCACCTGACGCAGCAACTCCCATTCATCATCGGAAATGGGCATGGTCATTTCATTGCGACGGGCGCGAATCACGGCTTCCAACGTTGCACCGGACAGAGGAAGCTCCATTTCCTCCATAATCCACGTATTCAGCAACCTCAGCAAATCTCGAACATGACCCCCGCTAACACGGCACAGGCGGTCTAGTGTGTTGGGACTGTCAAAAATTTCAGTAATCTTATTCAGGCGCTCTTGCTCATCAAACTCTGGAAACACTCTCGCCAGTACCATCTGCCGCAGCAATGCTATCCCTGCCTCACACTCACTGCCATCTTGTAACTGTATCGATACCATTGGCAGTACCCTCGGTTCATCAAAGCGCTGAGTGAGGTTCCCATAATCATTTGAGAACTTCAGGGCTAGCGGCATCGTATAGACCAGATGACAATTCAACTTTTTGAGATACTCACCCTGATCAACAAACAGGTATTCCTGTTGAGGACGCCCCCAAGACTTGGTGCGGGTATCTAAGCGATCGAGATTATCCACAATCACCACTAGCCCCTTTTTGCCTTGCTGTTTCAGGGAAGCGATCGCAGGTTCTAGCAGTTCCTGATTAATAGCTTCCAACAACTGCGTTTTTTGTGGACCCAAATACTGGTTGAGTTTCTCCCGCAGCGTTGCATCACTTTTCGCCTTTGTCGTGATTTCGCCAATACCAAACGCGAGAGAAAACTTTTCGTTTTCCGAAGTGATACCGATATCACCAAGTTTGGGAACTCCAGGCATTTCGGGAGGCTTCAATTTAAACCCCGTCACCTCGGAGTTTAAGACCTTCCAGGCTCCCTGTAGCAACCCTTTGAGCCTACTGGGTTCCTCAAGTGTAATTTTGTCCAAACTCTGACTGACTCGATGTGCGATCGCCAGCAACACATCGCTAATATCAACATCCGTCATTTCCAGGTCTTCACTGGACTCAAAATAGACCACCTGAAAGCCTTCGTGTTCCAGTTCGGTCTTCAGCCGCATTAGCTCGGTGGATTTGCCACAACCGATATGCCCTGTAAATAGAACACAGGTAGGAGCATCGGGGGAGAAAAATGTGATTTTTTGCTTCAGCTTCTTGATAATCTCGCCGCCCCGAACCGAAGAAAAGTCAATGTAATACTTCTTGTCTTCCGGATTTTCTACGACCAGGGTCTTGCCAGGGTCAGTTGCCTGAAAAAATTTTCGTATATCTACCGTCATGCCACGTCCCAATTGGTTTCTTTGGAAGCCCTATTCGACACCATAGCTTTACCAGCAGGGTTTTATGGAAGATTGTTAGCTTCTGTTAAGCTCAGGCAGTGACAAGAAAGTTAAAGCGCGCAGTATCTGAGTGGTGTAGTCCTAAAACTTCGCTTTCCCCGCCAGAACACGGGAATCGCCAGCGTGGTTTGCCGAGAATAGTGGTCTATTTACAACATGTAACCGAACTCAATTGGTTGTTGAAAACAGACAGGTCTTCGAGTCATTTTTTTGAGCGCTTGTGCTGTCGTCTCCGCTTCAAATCCTCAGCTAGTCGAATATCCACCAGTTCCTCCTCCTCCCACGCTTCACCATCCGGTTTAACAAGCTGTTGGGCAAGTTTTTGGAGTTCTGAATCTGAAGCGCGATCGCCTTCCAGTAACTCATTAATCCGTTCCACAGACATTTCAGCATCCACCGCAAGTCTCCCAAGTGCCCAGTCGCGATTACTCAACGTTTCGTCAATCACAGATGCGATCGTGGGTACTGCTTGGGGCGCAGTCGATGCAGCCACTACTCCCGAAGATTCAGACAGTGGCGAGTCTTCCTGCTGTTGCTGTTTTTCGATCCAGTTAGCGATCGCTTCCTCTAAACCGACATTAATATCCTGACCCAAACTTTTACAAATTCCCTTGAACTTCAAGGAAAGCGTCTTAGGGACAAAACCCCGCAACTCCTGATAATTCGTAGATTTCCTTTTATCGACCACAAATAAGCTATACACGGGAGTTTCAGGCTTCATTCTCGCACAAACTCGCGAAAGCTCTATTTTCGCTAATATTGCTATTATTGCTAATATCGCGTATATCGCGTACTTTTGATTGTATTCACTCAACCCCAAGCAATCGTGATTCCGGACTTGCCTTTAATCGGTTTGGATGCACCGCCTCCATCAGTCCGCCTCCCCCCCAACTTCCCAGATAGCGCCCAAATACCACGTTTTCTGTATGGAGATCGCCTCCAGTGGAAGCCGCTATCTGATACAGACGAAACTGACAGGGGCATCGTCATTGGGCGGTTCTACACCTTTGCTCCTCATCGCTACCAGTGGGAGTGGAAATACCTGATTCTCCTGGCTCCTGAATCTCCCAGCGCTCAGTTCTGTGTCGCTGATACCTGCTGGGAAGAACATCTCGAACCTCTACCGTTGGAGACAAACTCATGACCTCTCCTCGTCCCCTCGGACAACGAGAACTGGAGTTAATTCGTCTCTACGCCACCTGCCAGTTAGGGATGTCTCCCCGTGCCTTTGAAGCCAAGTGGAACATAACGCGAGCGCAAATGGCAGCAATCTGTCAATGCTCCCTTGCCACAGTCCAACGCTGGTTTGAGCGAGGAACAAACTTTTCACCACCCACTAGATACCACCTGCGCTACCTAGCACTCGCAGATTTGTTTATCGAGCATTTTGAAGAAATTCCCGACAGGTTGAAGGCTCTTTTATGCCCTCCCTTCAATAGTCAAGAGTGATTTAAACAAAGTTAACAAAAAACTATCAGATTGAGAGGAATCCCATTGATGCCTCACTTGGTCACACAAGAACGTTTTAGGGTAGTTAAAACTACTCCGTTGCTGCTGCCGACTTCTAGCACGAACAAGGGCATGACCTCCATTTCCACCTTCGATATCACCAAAGAACCCCTGCTCGACCTGCTACGGGACATCCAACAGGGCAAAATACAGCTCGTGGACTTTCAGCGTTCCTGGTGCTGGGACGAAGAGCGCATCGAACGAGTTATCGCCAGTGTCTCTTTAGGCTTCCCTGTCGGTGCTGTGATGCTACTCCAGCAAGGCAACTCAGACGTAAAGTTCAAACCCCGCCTCGTTGAGGGCACGACCCTCGACCAGCCGCCGACGCCTACCGCCTTGATTCTCGACGGACAGCAACGCCTTACCAGCCTGTTCATGTCTCTGCTATCCAACCAACCCGTTTGGATTGACCAGGGCAAACGCTATCCCCCTTTACAGCGCTGGTACTACATCGACATCCTCAAAGCCCTAGATTACCCCCATACTGACCGTCGCGATGCCATCTTTGGCTTAACCGCTAACAGAATGCTGCATCGGCTAGGAGAAGCGGCGCTTAATTGTTCTACTCCAGAAAAAGAATTTGAATCGGGCTTATTTCCCGTCTCCCAGGTATTTAACTTTTCCCAGTGGCGCTCTCAATACTGCCAATACTGGAATTACGACCGACAGAAGTTAGCTCTCATTGAACAGTTTGAAGCGACGGTCATCAAAAAATTCGAGCATTATCAGATGGGGTTGTTTGTCTTGAAAAGTGAACTGCCTAAAGAAGCTGTCTGTTACATTTTTGAGGAAAACAACAAGCGGCAGAGTGAACTTACCCACTTTGACTTATTAACCTCTGCCTTTGCTGCTAGTGAGTTTGACTTGCGGCAAGATTGGACGCAACGAGAACAGCGTTTGGCGACGCATCGAGTGTTGCGGCTGCTCAAGGCGACGGATTTCCTACAAGCGATCGCTTTGATGGTCAATTACCAACGGCGAACTGAAGCTCTCAACCAAGGTAGTGATACCGACCGACTGCCAGCGGTGGTGTGCAATTACCAGGATGTGTTGCGTCTGGATTTATCCCAGTATCAGCGTTGGGTGGAACCCATTACTCAGGGCTTTGAGGCCGTTGCTCGCTTTCTCCATACCCAGGCAATATTTGATGCCGATGACTTGCCCTACCCGATGCAATTAGTGGTGATGGTGCCGCTGTTTGTCATCTTGGGCGAAACCCTGAAGCTCGACTGGGTACGGCAACGCATCGAACAGTGGTTTTACTGCGGGGCAGCATCAGGAATTTACTCCCGTTCGCGGCAATCAACGGCGGCTAAGGATTTAATTGAAATTCCCCAATGGGTCAATGGTGGGGAAGTGCCTGCCACGATTCAGGAAGCTGAGCTGTTTGCGGCACGGTTGCAGAATTTGGTTAGTTCTCAAGGGGCGGCTTATAGAGCAATTACTGCCTTGCTTCGACGCGATGGAGCGTTGGATTTTTTGAGTGGCGAACCGATTACGGCAGTGCGTTACTTCCAACAACGGATTGAGAACCATCACATCTTTTCGAGGGAGTGGTGCAAGCAGCAGAAGATTCCCCGTTGGCGCTACAACAGCATCGTGAACAAGACTCCCCTAACGGCGAAGACGAATAAATTCTTAGGGGGGAAAGCACCATCAGCATATCTGGCGAAATTAGAAGAACAAGGGATGTCGCGGCAACGGATTGATGAGATTTTGCGATCGCACCTGATTGAGCCGATGACATTGCACAACGATGATTTTGATGCATTTTTTGAGGCAAGAACACAGGCACTGTTATCGAAAATGGGTCGAGCAATGGGTAAGGGTTTGATTGGGGAGCCTTTGCTGGAAAATGGCAACGGTAATGGATTTCATCCAAAGATATTTACCGATTATCAAGCTGGGAAGTGACAGTTGCGATCGCCTCTTGTAATAAGAACAACTGTTTTTGTTCGGGCTGATGTAGTACACCTGTTTCCATTCAGTATCCCAATCAAACTCTGTTAGTTTTCCCAAGTCATGAGCATCATTACTGTTCAATGCCAGCTCAAAGCGACTGAAGACTCCCTGCGCCATCTCTGGAGCCTAATGGCAGAGAAAAATACACTTTTGGTCAATGAACTTCTGAAACAGATTAATACTCACCCTGATTTAGATAACTGGTTGCAAGAAGGAAACATTACCGCCGAAGTCATCGAAGGACTCTGCAAAAATCTCAGAGCTGAATCTCGCTTTCAGGATATGCCAGGTCGTTTCGCCAACGCTGCTGAGAACTTAGTCAAATACATTTACAAGTCCTGGTTTGCTCTACAGGAAAAACGCAGGGTTCTCCTCCAGAAAAAACAACACTGGCTCGATATGCTTAGAAGCGATTTGGAACTAGAACTAGAAAGCGGTTGTAGTTTAAAAAAGCTACGTACTCAAGCCACGAAAGTCCTCACCAAGAAGAAGGCTGAGTTAGAGCGCAATCAAGAAGAAAAATCAGATCAAGCTCCTAAGGATAATTCAAAAGCCTTATTCAACAGCCTTTTCCAAGCCTACGACAAAGCTAAAGCCCCTCAGCAACGCTGTGCGATCGCCTATTTATTGAAAAATAATTGCGAGGTTAGGGAAGTAGAAGAAGACCCCAAAGCTTATCAACTGCGGCGGCGCAAGAAGGAAATTGAAATCGACCGCCTCGACGAACAGCTCAAGAGCCGTCTTCCCAAGGGAAGAAATCTATCTGACCAAGAGTGGCTGGAAGCCCTGGAACAAGCGCAGGAACTAATCCTCGATGACGAGAAATTGAGAGAAGTGCAAGCCAGTCTTACCAGAAAACAAAGCTCAGTTCCCTTCTCGATATCCTACGAAACCAGCACCGACTTGCGATGGTCGAGAAATGAACACAAACGCATCTGCGTTAGTTTCAATGGCAAAGGCATCAGCAAGCATACTTTTGAGGTTTTCTGCGATCAGCGCCAACTACATTGGTTTGAACGCCTTGTTCAAGACTATAAAATTTTTACCCAGAACAAGGAGCAGGTTCCTGCTGGATTACTGACTTTACGTTCTGCTCGATTAGTTTGGCAAGAAGGTGAAGGCAAAGGCGAACCCTGGCAAGTGCATCGACTGTTGCTTCACTGCTCTGTTGAGACTCGTTTGTGGACAGCGGAGGGAACCGAGGAGGTACGTGCCGAGAAAATTGCGAAAACGCAAAAAATTATCGACAGTATGAAAGCAAAAGGCAGTCGGAGTAACAAGCTGACAGCCCATGAAACTTCTCTAAACCTACTCAAAACCTTTGATGGCTTCTCTCGCCCCAGTCAAGCAGGCTACAAGGGCAATCCCTCAATTGTCATTGGGGTTAGCTTCGGAAAAACTAAACCGGCAACGGTTGCGGTTGTCAACATCGAGACTAGAAAAGTTCTGGCATATCGTGATGTTAAGCAATTACTGAGCAAGCCCATCAAGGAAGGGAAAACTAAGAAGAAAAAGACTCAGTATGAGCAACTCAAACGTAGGCGAGAGCAACAACGCCTCAACAACTACGAACACCACAACGCTCAAAAAAAGGGTACTCCTTGTAACTTTGGAGAATCGAGGCAAGGGGAGTATGTGGATAGACTGCTGGCAAAAGCGATTGTGGAAGTGGCTTTACAGTATCGAGCTAGCAGTATTGTCCTACTAGCCTGTCAAGGGCAAATCGATGGGTATAAATTGGGTAGTATTTAAGGTAAAAGTCTTAACCAACTACCACCGAGCTGTCCAATGAGTAAAAAGTATATAGTAAGC